>NZ_SMKA01000069.1 GCF_004348455.1 Kribbella albertanoniae | reverse complement strand
GACCACGATGCCCCGAGAACGACACCCCCACCTGACCGGCCTTCGTCGTCGAAACCCCCGCATGCGGCGCCAACGCCGCATACTCCGACCGCATCCCCGCCCACCGAACCGTCGACGAAACCATCCCCCAACCCTAAATGGCAAGATCGCTTGATGACTGACGCGAGGGACCGTTTCTACAACCGCGGCGACGTCGTACTACGGCGGTCGCGCCGAGGCCTCGTCGTGACGTGGGTGCAGGCCACCCGCGTCGTACACGATGACGTGGACGGCCTGCTGTTGTGGCTACCAGTGGGCGCAGGATTCGGCCACCGCGCCGATCATCAGGGACGGGCGACCCGTGAGGAGCCGATCGACGTCGTCGCGACGCGACCACTGCTAGCAGGCCAGTGGAAGAACAACAGCGTGCTGATCTGGAATCCGACCGGTGCCGAGCACTCGTTGTGGTGGTTCTTCGATGCGAACGGCTTCACAGGCTGGTACATCAACCTGGAAATCCGCGGACCGCGCTGGACCGACGGCCAGCGCCGCGGCATAGACGTCGCCGACCTGGGCCTCGACGTCGTCGTCGCCCCCGACCGGACCTGGCACTGGAAGGACGAAGACGACTTCGCCGCTTTCACCGATGCCCCCGGCTACTGGACCACCGCAGACGCGGTTGCCGCCCGCGCCGAGGGACGTCGTGTCATCGCACTGGCAGAGAAAGGTGGGTTTCCCTTCGACGGAACCCACTGCGACTTCGCCCCCGACCCCACCTGGTCCCCACCGGAGCTACCGCCAGGTTGGGACAGCCCACCCAGGTAGCAGCCCCCAACGGCCTCTGGTTGTCAGCCTTCGCGCTTCTCGATGCCGTAGGCCATCACGGCCCCGGCAGGCGCGCACCATGCGTTCGAGCTGTTGAACTTGCTCGGATGCATCCATGAGCCGTACACCTTCCCAGCTTTGTGGCTGCAAAGGGCCCAGGCGCGGAAGGTCCCGTATCCGGATTCGCACCTTGCCCGCGCCACGGCCCCACGGTCGCTACTGACACGGCAATTGGTCGGTGGCGATGGCTCACGTGCGTCTGCCGGCGCGGCGGACACCACCGTCAACGTCGTGGTCACCGCAGCGAGCAGCAAGACCGCCGACGCCGCTACGCGCGCGCGGCTCGACATCGACACTCTTCGTACGGACAGCATCACAAACGCTCCCTTGCTGGGTCTCGAAAGACGCGAGGCTAGAAGTCAACGCCGCCGCCGCGCTGCCCGTACCGCACCCGTACTCCTGTGGCCGGCACTGAGGACGAGGTGGCGGTAAGTTCGCGGGCTGGGTTGGGACAGATCGATTCGACGAGCCGATCGCCAGGAAGCTCGCCGCCCGGGCGCACGACCTCAGGGTAGGCGAGCCGTGAGGGTGTCGTGCCGCCGAGTCCCCTTGTGCCCGGTTGCGGCGAGCAGGCCGCCTGGACTGTCCGCCGGGAGTCCATGACCCGCATATGACCCAGACGGCCGCAGGTCGCCGGTTCTGGCCGGACAGACGAAGACAGCCCCTGACCTGCTAGATCGCAGATCAGGGGCCGTTTTAGCGCCTGTGGCGGGTGCAGGGTTCGAACCTGCGTAGGCATAAGCCGACAGATTTACAGTCTGCTCCCTTTGGCCACTCGGGCAACCCGCCAGGGTGCTGCCGGTTCGTGAACCGGCGTGGGAGACGATACAACAGTAGGTGCCCCTGACGGCAAATCGGAAAGGAAGTGCCCATGGCTTCGGAGTCCTCCTTCGACATCGTGAACAAGGTCGATCAGCAGGAGGTGGACAACGCCGTGAACCAGGCGGCGAAGGAGATCAGCCAGCGGTTCGACTTCAAGAACGTGGAGGCGGGCATCAAGCTGTCCGGCGAGGCGATCGACATGCAGGCGAACACCGAGGAGCGCTGCAACGCGGTACTCGACGTCCTCAAGGACAAGCTGGTCAAGCGGCAGATCTCGCTGAAGGGGCTGGAGGCCGACGAGCCCAAGCTGTCCGGCAAGATCTACAAGATCAACGCCACGATCAGCGCGGGAATCACGCAGGAGAACGCGAAGAAGCTGTCGAAGCTGATTCGGGACGAAGGTCCCAAGGGCGTGAAGGCGCAGATCCAGGGCGAGGAGTTGCGGGTCTCCAGCAAGAGCCGGGACGACCTGCAGGCCGTGCAGGCGCTGATCAAGGGGCAGGACCTGGACTTCGCGGTGCAGTTCGTGAACTACCGCTGACACAGGCCGGACGGCGGCCCGGTTAACGGGTCGCCGCGGGCCGGTGGGGCGGGCATGCTGGGCGGCGTGGGTGACACGTTGCTGCGGCGGTGGTTGTACGACGACTTCGGGCTGGATGTGGTGGAACTCTCACCCGTCGGCCACGGGGCGGACCTGGCCGCTCAGGTCTGGAAGGCCAGTACGGCGACCAATCGGTACGCCGTGAAGTGGAGTGGGGCCGGGACGAACACCGGGCACCAGGTGGCGGCGTACCTGGGTGATTGCGGACTGCCCGGCGTACCGGAGGTCGTGCGGACGGTGGAGGGTGGGTTGTGGACCTTCCATGGGAAGAAGAAGCGGCTGACGGTGACGCCGTGGATCGAGGGGGCGCGGGCGGCTGAGGTTGGGCTGTCGGGGGCGGAGTGGGCCGAGTACGGCGCTCTGCTGCGGCGGGTGCATGATGCGGAGCCGCCGGAGCGATTGCGGGAGGCGTTGCCGAAGCGCAGTCATATCGATGTGCGGGTGCCGGCGGTGGCCGAGGAGGTGTGGGAGCGGCTTGGGGAGCTGCCCGAGCTGGCCGCTCTGTGGGAGGAGCACGCGGAGACGATCGACGTACTGCTGGCTGGCGATCCGCCGACACCTGAAGGGCCGCGGGTCGTGTGCCACGGTGATCCACACCTCGGCAACGTGCTCGTCGCGAAGGACGGGCTGCACCTGATCGACTGGGACGACGTGATCCTGGCGCCACGCGAGCAGGACCTGATGTTCATGCTCGGTGGGATGGGTGAGGTCGGGCCTGCGTCGCCGGATCAGGTCGAGGCATTCCTGAGCGGCTACGGCCAACACTCCATCGACATGGACGCCGTTCGCTACTACCGCCACATCCGCGCCCGCGAGGACGTCGTCCTGTGGTCCCACCAGGCCCTCACCGGCACCGACCGCGAAGACTGCCTGACCGTCACCCGAGGCATCCTCACCGAGGGCCTCGCCGCTCTTGCGGTCAGCTGATGGGGTCGTAGCCGCCCGGGATCAGGTAGCAGTCGTTGTCCGCGTAGAACACGATCGCCTCACAGCGCTCGGCGGTGGTCGGGACCTGGCCGGGGCGATGAATGCTCCAGGCCTCGATCACCTCCACCGCAATGTCCACCTCGAGGAAATAGTCCAGGCCGTTCAGCGGCCGGGTGGTGCTGTCTTCGTTCACCTCGAGCGATGCCTCCGAGTCGATCGTCCACGGCCTCGCGGCGTAGATCGTCAGGTCTTCGTCGAACTGCTCGATGCGGTCGGCAACTTCACCTAATTTCATCGCCTGCTCCAAGGTCTCGCCCATCCGAAGGCCCAGGATGACCGGTAGGCGGGGGGCGAGCCGTCGGTAAGGACACGTACTGGTCGGCTGGTGGGCATGCGGTTGCGCTCGGGGAGGGGCCCGGCGGCCGCGAATCGGGGACTACTACGTGTCGTTGGCGACAGGGCCGGGCGCGGCGGCGGGGCCTTGTGGCTTGACTTTAATTATGAGTCGACTCATTATTGAGTCAACTCAGATAAGGGTGATGTCATGCGAGCGTTCGTGGTCAGGCAGTACAAGGGGCCGGTGGTGGGCGCGGAGGTTGCTGAGCCTGTGGTTGGGGACGGTGACGTGCTGGTTGAGGTTCGAGCGGCTGGGCTCAATGTGCTGGACGAGAAGATCCGCAAAGGTGAGTTCCGGCAGATCCTGAGGTACGAGCTGCCGTTGACCCTTGGCCACGATGTGGCTGGGACGGTGATCGCGACCGGTTCGAAGGTTCGCGCATTCGCACCAGGCGACGAGGTTTACGCGCGGCCCAGCAGGATCGGGACGTTTGCGGAGCGGATCGCGATTGCTGAGGAGGACGTTGCGCTCAAGCCGGCTGACCTCAGTTTTGAGGAAGCGGCTTCGTTGCCGTTGGTGGCGTTGACCGCGTGGCAGGCGCTCGTTGAGCGGGCCAATCTGCAGCCGGGGCAACGGGTGCTCATCCATGCCGGGGCCGGCAGTGTCGGGACGATCGCGATCCAGCTCGCCAAGCACCTCGGCGCGACGGTGGCTACGACGGTCGGGGCGGATGACGCCGACTTTGCAAAGGAGCTCGGGGCGGATCACGTCATCGACTACCGCAGTGAGGACTTCGAACAGCTCCTCGACGGGTACGACGTCGTACTGGACAGCCTCGGTGGCGAGAACCTCGAGAAAAGCCTGCGGGTACTGCGTCCTGGCGGGAAGGCGATCGGGATTGCAGGCCCACCGGACCCGGCGTTCGGTCGTGAAATCGGCGCGAATCCGCTGCTCCGGCTCGCGATGACCGTCCTCAGCAGCAGCATCCGCCGCCAAGCGCGGCGCCGGAAAGTGACGTACGAGTTCCTCTTCATGCGCGCCAGCGGTGATCAGCTGCGCGAAATCACCAAGCTCGTCGACAAGGGTGCCGTGCGCCCGGTGGTCCGACGGGTCTTCGGCTTCGACCAGACCGTCGAGGCGATGCAGTCACTGGGCAAGGGCGGCAAGACCGTCATCAGCAGAACAACCGAAACAGGAGAAACAGCATGAACGTCATCACGGCGTACAAGGACGCGCCCACCCGGACAGTCGACGCCAACGGCGTCACCTACGCCTACCGCGAACTCGGGCCGAAGGGCGGCATCCCCGTCGTCTTCTTCGTCCATCTCGCCGCGACCCTGGACAACTGGGACCCGCGCATAGTCGACCCCATCGCACAAACCAGGCACGTGATCGCCTTCGACCAGCGCGGCGTCGGGGCGTCGACCGGGAAGGTGCCGGACAGTGTGGAGGCGATGGCCGACGACGCCTACGACTTCGTCACTGCGCTCGGCTTCGACACGATCGACGTGTTCTCGTTCTCGCTCGGCGGCATGGTCGCCCAGGCTCTCGTGGAGAAGCACCCCGACCTGGTCCGCAAGCTCGTCCTCACCGGCACCGGACCGGCAGGCGGGAAGGACATGGACAAGGTCGCCGGTGTGACGTACTACGACATCCTGCGCGCGACGTTGACCCGCTCGGATCCCAAGGAGTTCCTGTTCTTCAACCGCAATCCCACCGGAAAAGCGGCGGGGCGGGCGTTCGTGCAGCGGCTCGAGGAGCGCACTGCCGACCGCGACGCGAAGATCTCCACCCGGGCGTTCCAGACCCAGCTGAAGGCGATCAAGAAGTGGGGGCGCTCAGCGCCGGCCGATCTGTCGAAGGTCACGCAGCCGACCCTGATCGCCAACGGCGACAACGACCGGATGGTGCCCTCGGTGCTGTCCGAGGACCTGCACCGCCGGATCAAGGGCTCGGAGCTGGTCATCTACCCTGATTCCGGGCACGGCGGCATCTTCCAGTTCCACGACAAGTTCGCGCCGGTCGCTCTGGAATTCCTCAAACTGTGAGTACGGAAGGACGCTAGCCATGCCACCCGCCGGACGGCGCGAGCGGAACAAGCAGGAGAAGCTCGACCGCATCACCGCCGCCGCCGGAGAGCTCTTCGCCGAGCGCGGCGTCGACGAGGTCACCACCCAGGAGATCGCAGACAAGGCCGACATCGGCGCGGGCACGCTGTTCCTCTATGCCAAGTCCAAGGGCGAACTCCTGCTACTCGTGCAGAACTCCGGGTACGCCGATGCGCTCGCGGAAGGTCGATCCGCGGCCGAGCGCTGCACCGACGTACTGGATGCGGTGATGGCGATCGTCCGCCCGGTCGTGGAGTGCAACCGCAAGCAGGTCGACAACGGGCGGACCTACCTGCGCGAGATCGTGTTCGGTGATCCGGAGGAACCGCACCACCGGGACGCGCTCGTGCTGACCCTGCAGACCGAAGAGGCGATCGCGGAAGTCCTGCAGCGAGAGGACGTCGACGAGGCCGCGACGCTCGCGCACATCGTGTCCGCGATCATGTTCATCAGCATGGCCGCAACCATCAACCGGGCCAAGCCGGTCGACGAGGTCGTCGAGGAAATCAGAAGTCAGGTTCGCGTCCTGCTCCGCGCGTAGAAGCTAGGCGGTGCGGATCGCGCGTGGGGAGGCGCCCAGTTCTCGGTGGCAGGCCTTGTTGAAGGCTTGCAGGTCGGGGATGCCTACGGTCGCGGCGATCGCTGGGATGGAGAGGGTGGAGGCCGCCAGGAGGTGCCGGGCTCTGGTCATCCGGCGGTGGCGGATGTAGGCGATGACGGTCGTGCCAGTTTCGGCTTGGAAGAGCCGCGTCAGGTGGTTGTGGGAGACGCCGGCCACGCGCGCGACCATGGCGACGGTGAGCGGGCGGCCGAGGTTGGCTTCGATGTGCGCGGTGGCGGTGGCCAGCGCGGGGTGACGCGAGTCGCCCAGCGGAGCGGTGGCCAGATCGGTCAGGTGCCAGAGGACCGTCCAGACCTCAGCGGCCACCCGGGCCGATCCGGACGGAGACGCTTCCAGAGCCGAACGCATCAGGCCCGTCAGCAGCGGCGCGGTGGTCCCAGCGTCCTGTACGACGGGCAGGTACGACGGCTCGCCCAGAGCAGACGGGCGGAAGTGGGCATAGAGGTGCTCGGAGCGCCCGCGGTAGTCGAACTGAACCAAAGAGCCGGCCGGAGTGAGCGACACATACCCCGGCTCCACGGCGTACGTCGTACCGGCGACGGTCAGGTCGGCGGAGTACGTGTAGAGGTGCAACTGCCAGAGGTCGGGGAGCTGGAAGGTATCGCGCAGCGAGCGGGTGCCGTGGATCCCGGAGCCGACGTTGACAACCTCGGGCGGCGCAGCCAGTCGCAACGCAATCATGGTGAAAAATTACCACCAGTGGTGATCACAACCCACGCGATCCAACGAGGACTCGACCTAGCGTTGTGGAGTAGTAACCACCACCCCCGAGAGGGAGAACCATGCCTCATCCGCATCAGAAGAACCTGCTCAGCTCGGTTCAGATGGCGCATTTCGTGGCGACGGGGTCGCTCCGGATGGACGCCGTCGTACCGGACGAGATGAACCGGCAGGCGATCGAGGTCCTCGACAACGGCATCCCCGGCGTCCCCTACGGCACCCCGCTGTCGGAGGCATTCGTGGACAGCGAATTCGTCCAGCGGCTGGTGCAGCTGCCCGAGGTGGCCGGCGCGATCCACAGCCTGGTCGGCCCGGAGCCGACGGTCGACCATCACGCCGTGCACATCCGCAAGGCGCACGAGGGCGAGGCGCAGAACCTGCACGGTGACGCGATCATCGACGTACGGCCGGACGCGTTCGACGTCCAGCTCATGTACTACCCGCAGGACGTCACGCTGGAGATGGGCGGCACGCTCAGTGTCCCCGGCAGTCACCTGCGCCGTACCAACGAGTCCGACACCGGCCGCTACCAGAACCTGCTCGGCCAGACCCGCCTGGTCTGCCCGGCCGGCACCGTCCAGTTCCTGCACCACGGCATCTGGCACGGCGGCCGCAAGAACGACAGTGCGATCGACCGGTACATGTTCAAGATCCGCTTCAACCCGACCGTCCGTCAGGTCCGGCTGTGGAACCTCGAGGACCTGTACGACGAGGACGTGGCGCGCGAGCTGAGCCAGTCCTTCCCGTGGTACGAGAACGCGACCGGCCGGCTGGAGATCTACAACCGGGTGAAGCTGTGGCAGGCGATCACCGGTGACGACACGTTCGACCCGGACTACTGGGTGACCCGGGTGTCGAACCGCCCGCAGCGCGTGGTCTCCCAGCGCAGCGTCAACCCCCACGCCAAGAAGGTGATCGCATGACCGCTGTCAGCACTGAAGCCACCCAGCAGACGGTCCGCCAGCAGGTGCTGGTGCTGTACCTGGCCTCGTCCGCACTGGACGCACGCGTCGTCGGCTGGTCGACCTACGACGGGACGGGGGCGACGTCGCCGACGACCGGGGACAGCGACGTACCGCCGTACGCGAGTGGGCTGGATGCGTTGAAGGACGGCTGGCGGTTGTTCCAGGCCGCGCAGTTGCTGCCGCCGCAGCCGGGACATGAGTACGACGTCTCGTTCCTGAAGCACGAATTCTTCTTCGAAAAGCTCGTCACGGTCTGAACGCGGAGCCATGGCATCGGTAGCATCCGGTGCCATGGCTCAGTCGTATCCGCCTCCGCAGCCCGGCGCCCCGGTCAAGCGCAGCCGGGGGCCGGTGGTGTTGGTTCTGCTGCTCGTGGTGGTGCTGATCGCGACGCTCGCGGGGATCGTCGTGATCGTGCTCAAGCGGGTGAACGAGGAGCAGGAGCCCGCACCGCCGAAGCCGGCCGCGGCGGACACGCTGCAGTTCCGGCGGGTGGTGAAGCTGGAGCCGAACGCGTGCGCGAAGGGCCCGCTCGCCGCGAATGTCCGGTGCAGCGACGACGGAACGCGGTACACGCTCGGCCAGGTCGAGCTGGACGGCAGTCACGTCACCAAGGTGGAGGCGGCGCCGAACACCCAGGGCACTGGCTGGCTGATCACGCTCACCCTCGATACCCAGGGCACCAAGGTGTTCGCGGCCCTGACCACCGACCTGGTCACGAAGCAGCCGCCCAGGAACCAGCTGGCGATCGTGGTCAAGGACAAGGTCGTCTCGGCCCCGACCGTCAGCGGCGCGATCACCGCCGGTCAGGTCCAGATCGCCGGCAACTTCACCAGCAAGGAGGCCAAGAAGCTGGCCTCCGACATCACGGGTTAGACCGGCAGGACGCAGACCGGCTTCGGCCAGCTTGTCGGATCACCAGCAGGTGTCAGCAGGCCGTCGGAGATCCCGTACGTCGCGATGGTGTCGGAGCGCTCGTTGGCTGCGTAGAGACGGGTGCCATCCGTGCTGAAGGCCAGGTGGCGCGGCCAGTTGCCACCGGAGTCGATGGTCTGGACGAGCTCGGCCGAGAGGGCATCCGCAGCGACCGCGAAGACGGCGATGGTGTCGTCGCCGCGGTTCGAGCCGTAGAGGAAGCGGCCGTCGGCGGAGATGAGCAGCTCGGCTGGGTAGCTCTCACCGGGTGAGTCGGCCGGGCGGGTGGAGAGCGTCTGAACAACCGCCAGCTTGCCGGCGGCGTAGCTGCAGACGCTCAGCGTGGAGTCGAGCTCATTGATCACGTACGCCGCGCCGCCGCCCGGATGGAACACCAGGTGCCGCGGACCGGCACCGGGGTGGACCTGCAGCAGGTCAACCTCTTCGAGGCGGCCGGCCGAGGTCAGCGTCGACGTGTAGACGGTGTCCGAGCCGAGGTCGACATCGAAGACGAATTCACCGAAGAAGACGACCTGGTGGGCGTGCGGACCCTCCTGCCGCTCGACGTTCGGGCCGGTGCCCTGGCGCTGCAGGATCTGGGTCGCCGTACCGAGTGAGCCGTCGGCACCGATCGGGTGGATCGCGATCGAGCCGGAGCTGTAGTTGGCCGACAGCAGGTACCGGCCGGACGGGTCGATGCCGAGGTGGCACGGGTGCATGCCCTCGGTCGGCTGGTCGTTCAGGAACTCGAGCCCGCCGTCGGCCTGGATCGCGAAGGCGCTGACCCGGCCGGTCTCCTCCTCGTTAGTCGCATAGAGGAACCGCCCATCGGCGGACCGCACCAGGAACGACGGGTCGGCGGTCGTCGCCGCCAGCGCAAGGCCGTCCAGCGACCCGAAGCCGATGCCCTCGCCGCCCCCGTCCTGACTGGTGTAGCTCCCGACATAGATCTGCTCAGAGGTCATACCGCCTACCCTGCCAGGTCACTCACCGTGGAGCACGCCGGTGTCCAACCCGTAGAGCGCCGACCCCCAGCCGAGGTCCGGCACCAGCACCTGCCACCCCAGCCGCCGGTACAACCGCGGCGCGGCCCGATCATCGACGTACGTCGTCAGCAAGGCCTTGCGATGCGGTAGGCCGTCCATCAGTGCAGTCATCAAGGCAGCTCCCAGCCCGCGCCCTTGCGCTTCGGGGATCACCGCCAACTCGACCACCTCGAAGTGTCCACCGATCCACTCAGCCGCCAGCTCAGCCGGAATCGCGGCGGCAATCCGGTCCGACCACCACTGCCCCGGCCACCCGGTGACCCCATAGGCAAAACCGAGAACTGATTCATCTCGGGCCGCGACCAGTCTGAAGTCGTCACGTCCTGCGTGAGTGGGCAGCTGATCGGTCGCGAAGTGGGTGGCGTCGGAGTGCTCCTCTCCGGCGAAGGCGGCGGCGAACACTTCGCCCAGCTCCGTGGCGATGCCTAAAGATGCAGTTCGGTCCAGGACGGCAATCACCTCAAGAATCCTGACATAACATCCACTTCGTGGATACCGAAGCCCTTCTCCGCCGGATCGGCGTCGAGCATGACGAGAAGCCCGGCCTGGACGGGCTGACGCGCTTGCACGAGGCGTACGTCGACCAGGTTCCGTACGAGTCGGTCCAGTACCAGCTCGCCCCCGGTACGCCGCTCGATCTCGAGGAGACCGCCCGCCGGATCATCGCCCGTGAGACCGGCGGCTACTGCTTCCAGCTGAACGGCGTCCTGGCGCTGCTCCTCACCGACCTCGGCTACGACGTGACCATGCACCGGGGTGGTGTCCAGACCCCTAACCTGCCGGGCGACGTGGACGGCGGCCATCTCGTTCTGACCGTGCGCGGACTGGTCGAGGATCCGGACCGGGTGTGGCTGGTCGACGCCGGGCTCGGCAACGGCCTGATCCATCCGACGCCGCTCGAGGCAGGCGCCTTCCACCAAGACCCGTTCGACCTCGTACTGCGCCGTTCGGAGAAGACCACCGGCTGGCGGATGGACCACGATCCCCGCTTCGGCCTGTTCGGCATGGACTTCGAGGACGCGCCGGCGACCCTCGGCGACTTCGCCGGCCGGCACGCCGAGCTCTCCGGAGACCCGCAGTCCCCGTTCGTTCGGACGGCGTCTGTCTTCCGCCGCAAGCGCGACTCGATCGTCGTACTGCGCTCGGTCGGCCGCACGGAGACCTTCGGCGACCGCGTCGACAACAGCATCATCGAGAACCAGGCCGACTACTTCGCGATCCTGGCCGACGAGTTCTTCCTGCCCCTCCCCCAGTACGGCGGCGCGCAGCGCGACCAACTGTGGCGCCGGGTCTGGCAGCAGTACGAGGAGTTCGTCGCGCAGACGACTTAGCTCCGGGCGTGCCGGACCTTCAACCGCCCGAATCCCATCGCGCCGGTGATCCGGATCGTCGGCCCAGTGGGCCCGTTCGGCTGCCGCGGCTTGTAGCTCACGTCCTTCCACCCGGTCTGGAATCCCACGATCTCGACGATCGCGTTCCGCGGAACCCTGATCCGGGCCTGGCCGGTCCCGAGCTGCAGTTCGAGGTCGACGACCGGGTCCTCGATGATCGCCTGGGACAGATCGAGGTACACCTGCCCGTACGCGGACTCGACCTTGAGGTTCCGCGGCACCTTCCACACGCCGCGACGGCGGATCCGCCCACCCGCGGCACCGATGGTCGCCGTGGTGGCCGGGCGCTCCGCCGGGAGTGCGGACAACGCCACCTCGAGCTCGTTCTGCTGCTTGGCGGTCAGCACCTGCTGCAGCCGTTCGTCCAGCTCCTCATGCGTGATGAACCCGCCGGTGTAGGCACTCTGCAGGCGCTGTACGGCGGTGTTGCGGTCCTCGTCGCCGATCCGTCGCGACGAGTCATCCGGTGAAAGGCTCACCGGTTCAGCCTAGCGGTGGGTCAGGTGGCTAAGGCGAACAGTGTGCTGGGCAGCACCGAGACGACCACCGCGGCCGCGGTGAACAGCGAGACCATCACGACAGCTGGGGTTTCGATGTCGACCGAGAACGGGTCGTCGGCGGGGAGCAGGAACAGTTCGGCGACCCAGCGCAGGTAGACGGCGAGGCCGATCATCACGTTGATCGCCATCACGATCGCGAGCCAGCCGAGGTGTGCGTCGATGACTGACTGGAAGGCGGCGAACTTGGTGAACAACCCGGCCAGCCCCGGTGGCAAGCCGGCCAGCACGACCAGGAAGAAGATCAGTGCCACCGCGAGACCCGGCTCGGAGCGAACCATGCCGCGGTAGTCCGACAGTAGCCCGCTCGGCCGATGCCGCTGCACGACGGCCACCGCGCCGAAGGCCCCGAGCGTGACGATCACGTACGCCGCGAGATACCCGACCACCGCTTGTGCATCACCAACCGCCAAAGGCGCCAGCAGGAAGCCGACCTGGCCGATCGAGGACCACGCGAGCAGTCGCACGGCCTCCCGTTGCCGCAACGCGGCCAGGTTGCCGACGGTCATCGTGACGGCGGCCAGGATCGCGATCACCAGCCGCAGGTCGGAACCGTCCGGCGCGAGCCCGGTCACCACCAGGACGAGCAGTCCGGCGACACCCGCCGACTTCGACACCACGGCCAGGAACGCGGTCACCTCGACCGGCGCACCGACGTACGTGTCCGGAAGCCAAGCGTGGAACGGTACGGCGGCGATCTTGAACCCGAACCCGACAATCACGAACAGCCCTGCCGCGAACGCGACCCGCTCCAGATTCGCGTCGAGGCCGTTGAGCCGGTTTGCGATCGTGGTCAGGTGCAGGGAGCCAGTCACGCCGTACAGGTAGGAAATGCCGAACAGCATCACCGCGGTCGACAGCACCGACACCAGGAACGCCTTCATCGCGGCTTCGGAACCGCGGCGGTCCCGGCGCAGCGCGACCAGCGCGAAGCTCGGCAGCGACACCACCTCGAGCCCGATCACCACCGTCGCCAGATCGCGTGCCCCGGCCAGCGTGGTCGCGCCGACCAGCGCGCTGAGCAGCAGGAAGTGGTACTCGCCAACGGGGATGTCAGCCGACAACAGCCGGTACGCCGATAGTCCGACGACCCCGAGCCCGCCGATCAGCAGCACGCCCCACAGCCCAGCGGTCAGCGGCTCGAACACCAGACTGCACTCGGCCGGTCCCTCGGTCACCGGGCGGCAGAAGGCGGGTTTGAAGTCGTCACGCTGTGCCCAGACGAAGACGATGCCGAACAGGATCACCGCACCGGTCAGCAAGGTGACGACGGTGTGCCGAAGCTGCGCGGTCGAACTCCGCCAGAACGCGTCGATGAGGAGTACGGCGACTGCGCCGATCGCCAGCACCAGCGGTACGGCGATCGCCTGCCAGTCGGTCCAGGTGAGCGTCACAGGTTCCCCCACTGGGCCAGAAGGAGACCGGGCCAGACGCCCAGCAGCACGGTCAGCACGACCAGCGGCGACCAGGTGATCAGTTCGATCCGACTCAGGTCGACCGCAAAAGCACTGGCCGGGTTGTCAGCCGGATCGCCCTGGCAGAGGTTGCGGATCAGTCGCAAGAAGTAGGCCGCGGTCAGCACGGTGCCGAGGCCGGCGATCACCATGAAGACGAGATAGGTTGCCCGCGGCAACGAGTCCGCCGGGTTGTAGGCACCGAGCAGGATCAGCATCTCGCCCCAGAACCCGGCCAGCCCCGGCAGCCCGAGTGAGGCCAGGCAGGCGAACGTGAGCAACGCCCCGATCCGCGGCAGCCGTGCGTACAGGGCTCGGCCGATCGTGCGCAGGTCGCTGGTGTCGTGGCGGTCCTTGATCGCGCCGGCCAGGAAGAACAGCAGGCCGGTGATGATGCCGTGGGCGATGTTCGCGAACAGGGCGCCCTGCATCCCGGCCTCCGAGAGCGAGGCGATCCCGAGCCCGATGAAACCCATGTGGCCGACACTCGAGTACGCGATCAGGCGCTTCACATCGGTCTGGCCGAGGCAGGCCAGCGATCCGGCGATGATCGCGACGGTCGAGAAACCGGCCAGGTACGGCGCGATGGTCACGGTCGCGTCGGGCAGGACCGGGACCAGGATCCGGATCAGCCCGTACGTTCCGAGCTTCAGCAGGACTCCGGCCAGGATCACCGACCCGACCGTCGGGGCCTTCGCATGCGCGTCCGGCAGCCAGATGTGCAGCGGCCACAACGGCACCTTCACCGCGAGGCCGACCGCGATCAGCAGCGCGGCAGCGAGCGGTACGCCGTGCCCGCCGAGCACCGGGGAGTTCGTCAGCTGCACGAGGTCGAACGTCCCGGCCTGCCGGTAGACGAGCAGGAACCCGAGCAGCATCAGCGCGGACCCGAACACCGTCATCAGCACGAACGTGGTCGCGGCCCGCTTCCGCCCGGCCCGGTCGTGGTCGTCACCCCAGATGTCGATGATCAGCCACATCGGGATCAGCACGATCTCGAAGCAGACGAAGAACAGCACCAGGTCCATCGCGCTGAACGCACCGATCACCCCGGCCTCGATCACCAGCAGCAGCGCGATCAGCGAGCGCATCCGGCCGATCCGCGGGGTGATCTTCAGCGAGTAGATGCAGCACAGGAACGTCAGCAGCGCGGTGAGCACGATCAGCGGGACCGAGATCGAGTCCACGCCGATGTGGAAGCGGACGCCGAGCGGCGGAATCCACGGGCCGTCGGTGACCGCAGCCAGCGGCCTCATCGAGTCACCTAGTCGCTGCTGGACACCGGAGTACGCGAACCAGCCTTCGGTTCGCTGCCACAACAAGACGGATCCGACGAGGACGAGCCCCGAGACCACAGCGCCGTACAGGGCAGCCAAGCGGTCGCCGAGGGCGATCGGCAGGGCCCATAACGCGAGTGCAGCAAGGAGAGGGAGGGCAAGGATGCCCAGCAGGATTGCGTTCATCGGGCGATCACTCCAGCCAGGATCGCCAGCGCTACGACGCCGACCACGGCGCCGGTCAGGTAAGTCTGGACGTTGCCGGTCTGCAGCAGGCGGAACCCTTGGGACGCCAGCGTCCCGCTCCGGCCCACCGCGCGCACGTAGGCACCGATCACGTCGCGATCCCCCAGCACACTCAGCTTGGACAGCCAACGCACCGGTACGACGAACAGCCCGTGGTACGCCCGATCCATCCCGAACTCACGCTCCAGCACGACCGGCCGCGGGTCCGCGCCACGCGACCACAGCGAGTACGCCGGGAGCACGCCGAACAACACGAGCACCGTGGAACCGAGCGCGATCACCCAGTTCAGATGCAGACCGTCGACGTACCCGAGCCCGATCGCGGCCACCGCCAGCAGGACGAGCGGGCCGAGCATCAGCCAGGGCGCTTCCTTGAGTTTCGAGGTGTCCGGATCTTCGAGGTCCGCCATCGGATCGTCCTGTTCGAACGCACCCATCGCCCCGGCCAGCGCCGGTGTCCGGAAGAACACCCACAGCCAGAGCCGAGCGCAGTAGAACGCGGTGAACGCAGCGGTGAGCCCGACCGACGCCAGCACGACCCAGCCGATCGCCGAACCGTCCTTGTGCGCGTGCTCCCAGGCCGCTTCCAGCACGGTGTCCTTGGAGAAGAACCCAGCAAACCCCGGTACGCCGGCCAGCGCCGCGAGGCCGATCGTCATCGTCACGAAGGTCACCCGCAACGTCTTCCGCAGCTTCCCGCGGCGCGTGTACCGGCGGAGCACCACGAAGGCGGCGCTGCCGACCTGATGCAGCAGCACACCTGCACAGAGGAACAGCAGACCCTTGAAGGCCGCATGCGTGACCAGGTGGAAGAGCGCGGCGTGCCGCCCTTCCTGCGTGCCCAGCGACAACGCGGAGAACATGATCGCGAGTTGGCTGACCGTCGACCAGGCCAGCACCCGCTTCACCTCGACCGCGGCCATCGCGCAGAGCGCGGCGAACAGCATGGTCACGCAGGCGATCACCGCGAGCACGGTCATCGTGGTCGCGGAGGCGGAGAAAACGTCGTACAGGCGGGCGATCAGGAAGACACCGGCGGCCACCATCGTTGCCGCGTGGATCAGCGCGCTGACCGGGCTCGGGCCGGGCATCGCGTCCGGAAGCCAGGTCTGCAAGGGCACCTGGGCCGACTTGCCGACCACACCGACCAGGAGCAGCAGCGTGCCTGCGGTCAGGACGCCGGGCGAGATCTGGGCCGGGTCGAGCTCGGAGATCCGGAAGGTCCCCGCGCCGACGCCGAGCACGAAGATGCCGAACAGGAAGCCGACATCGCCGAGCCGGGTCATCAGGAACGCCTTGACCGCGCCGGAGCGGGCGTCGCGCCGCTCCCAGTAGTGACTGATCAGCAGGTACGAGCAGGCGCCCATCACCTCCCACCCGATCAGCAGCAGGAACAGGCTGTCCGCGACGACCACCGTCGCCATCGCGGCGGTGAAGAGCGTGACAAGCGCGTGGTACGACGCCGCGCGCTCGTGCAGGTAGCTGAGCGAGTAGACCTGCACGCAGGTCGCGACGACCCCGACCACCGCGAGCAGCAGCACGGTCAGATCGTCGGTGCGGACCGCGAACCCGATGGTCAGGTCGCCGACAGACGAGTTCAAGAACGAGGTTTGCTCCGGAGCGACGCCGTACAGGAGACCGGCGATCAGAATCAGGAGCAGCGAGAAGCCGACGCCGGCCACCCGCCAGACGGTCGCGATCACGTCGGCGACTCCTCGTGCTCGACCAAGTCGCGGGCCGCGTCCGCGTCGACGTGACCGTGGCCGCGGAACAGCAGCAGCACGATCGCCAGCCCCAGCCCGATCTCGGCGGCGGCCAGCGTGATCACGAAGACTGCGAGGGTCTGACCGGTGGCCAGGCCATCGAGGTGCCAGGCGTCGAACGCGACCAGGTTGAGGTTGACCGCGTTCAGCATCAGCTCGAGCGACATCAGGATGGTGACCGCGTTGCGGCGGGCGAGGACGCCGTACACCCCGAGGCAGAACAGGACGACCGCGAGCAGCAGCGGAAGGACCAGCGGCATCTCAGTCCTCCTTCTTCCGCTGGGACAACGCGATCGCTCCGATCAGCGCGGCCAGCAGCAGCACCGACAGGATCTCGAACGGCAGCACCCAGGTCTTGAAGATCGAGGTCCCGATCGTTTCGGCAGAACCTGCCGGGACGGGCTGGATCTTTTGATTGCCGAAGGCAAACACCACGCCGGAACCCAGCAGCAGTGCGAGAACGACCGCGACGGCGGCCGCGAACGGGCTGCGCGCGGTGGTCAGATTGGGCAGCGGATTCGTCGGGGCCTTGGTGAGCATCAGCGCGAACAGGACGAGCACGACGATGGCGCCGACGTACACAAGAATCTGGACGAGGGCGACGAACTCGGCATGCAGGGCGCCGAAGCAGCCGGCGACCGCGCCGAGCGTGACCACAAGCCACAAGGCTGCGTGCACGATCCGGCGCGACGTCACGACCATCACGGCGGCGGCCACTGCCACCGCACCGGCGACAGCGAAGAGCGCAGTGGTCACGCCTCGCCCTCCACCGCGGTGACGGTTGCCCCCGGATCAATCGGTTGCGGCGCCGGGACGGTCCACATCCAGTCCCGTAGGCGGTCCTTCTCGTGCGTGAGATTGCGGAGCTCGGTCTCGGCGTACTCGAACTCGGGTGACCAGAACAACGCGTCGAACGGGCAGGCCTCGATACAGATCCCGCAGTACATGCACAGGCTGAAGTCGATCGCGAAGCGGTCCAGCACGTTCCGGCTGCGCTCGCGGGCCTGCTCACCGACCGACGGCGCGGTCTCGGCGTGCGAGTCGATGTAGATGCACCAGCTCGGGCACTCACGCGCACACAACATGCACGACGTGCAGTTCTCCTCCATCAGCGCGATCACCCCGCGCGACCGCGGCGGCAGCTCCGGCTGCACATCCGGATACTGCTCGGTGACGGACCGGCGGCCCAAGGTCTTCGCGGTGACCTTCAGCCCATCGATCAGACCCTTACCCGGTACACCCACGCTCCACCTCCCCGTCGAAGTCCTGTACTACCAGGACACTAGTCGGTTCCACCCCGATCCCGCGCCAACACTCGACGGGTCACACAGCCTCGACTGTCACACCGACGGCATTTGCCGCGAGCGCCGTAATGTCGACGGTGTCGCCGGTAACCACCACTCCGTCCGGCTCCGCGACGGCAACCACGATGGCATCGACAGCGGATCCGCGGCCCGCATCGGTGCGCAACTTGGCAGCTCGACGGGCTTCCAGCTCGGGCAGGCTCGCCCGGATGTCACAGATCTTGAGAAACCTGTTGGTCTGCACATCCTTGCCAGGATGACCTATCAGGCACTCGACCAGCACTGCAGAAGGAACCACCGGCGGCCACATCTCCGCGGCGATGAGCAACGCGGTGAGAGCTCGGGCACGACTCGAGCCCTGCGCGAAGAAACTGACTGCCCCACTGTCCAGAACGGCTTCCGGCACGATTCAGCTCGCCTTCCGAGTGCCGTCGGCAGACGTCTCGTGCTCCACGTCCGGACGAAGCTTCGCCTTCATACGTGCAACGACCTCCGCTGCCCAGATGAGATCTTCCTCCGACGGCTCACCGTGCTCCGCGTTCTGCTCGGCGAGCCACGCCCGGGCAGCCTCAATCAGCTCTTGACGGCGAATCTCCGCTCGCAGCGCATGCTGCGCCAGCTCCGACGCACGCAGCTTGCGAGTCTTGACCTCCGCATAGAGGTCGTCCGGAAGGTAGATCTGAATCCGAGGCATGCGCCTAACTATACACACCTCACCCTCTGTGCAACTCCCTTTCCAGGCGGGCGGCGACCTGGCGGTAGCGGCTCACCGGGATCAAGTGGACGCCGTCGAAGGCGCCGGAGTCGCGGATGCGGACGATCTGTTCGCAGGCGTGGTCGACGCCGGCGTCGCGGTCCTGGTCGACGGCTTTGATCAGGCTGTCGGGGATGGTGAGCTGGGGCAGGGCGGCGAGATTGCGGGCCATGGCGGGGCTGGCGAGGACCATGACACCGGCGTACACAGGGATGGTCAGGTCGACGGAATCGCGCCAGCGAAGGAGTTCGTCGACGTCGTAGCTGATCTGGACGAACAAGAAGTCGGCCTCGGCCTTCCAGCGCGGGACCGGGCGGAGGCGGGTGGTGGCGCCGACCTGGAAGGGCTTCAAGTTCGGGTACGTCGTCGCCCGGGTCTGCTCGATCATCGCGCGAACCGTGAGCTGGCTGGTGCGAGCACCTTCGGCCGGATCGTCACCATGGACGAACAGGAACTGCTCCACGCCGTACGCGGCTGCCGTGAGCAGGTCGCGGCGGAAGCCGAGCAGGTTGCGGTCGCGCGAGTTCAGGCAGGCGATCCCGCGGGAACCCATCGCCTGCACCTCATTGGCGACGGCGACACTCGAGACAGTCGCCCGGCCGATGTGGTTGTCGGGAATCAGGAACGCGTCCGCGATCGGGCTCATCACCCCGATCTGGTGCCGCACCTTCTTCAGGTCAGGCCGCGTCGGCGGCTCCACCTCACAGATCAGTTCGAATCCCGGCATGCCAAGACCCTACTGATGCGGGCGGGGCGTCAGGTGGGGTTTCAAGGAGCGGGCACATCAGGTGGCGGCTGCGCGAGCCTCGAGGAAGCGTTGCTCGGCGGCGTTGTCCGTCAAGTGCCGCGCGGTTTGGTAGGCGGCTCGGGCTTCGGTGCGGCGGTTGAGGCGGGTGAGGAGGTCGGCGCGGATGGCGTGGAAGAGGTAGTAGGTGTCGAGGTTGAGGGCGTCGACCACGGTGAGGGCTGCGGCTGGGCCTTCTACTTCGGCGAGGGCTACGGCTCGATGGAGGGCTACTACCGGGGTGGGGTCGAGGGTCAGTAGGTGGTTGTAGAGCTGGAGGATCTGGGTCCAGTCGGTGGGTGGCGGATCGCTGTGGACGGCGTTGATCGCGGCCTGCAGTTGGTAGGGACCAGGGCGGTTGCGGCGGAGGCAACGACGTACCAGGTCTTGGCCTTCGGTGATCAGGTCGCTGTCCCAGCGGGCGCGGTCCTGGTCTTTGAGGCGGATGAGCGAGCCGTCGGCGTCGACTCGAGCCTCGCGGCGGGAGTGCTGGAGGAGCATCAGCGCGAGCAGGCCGACCGCCTCGGGTTCATCCGGCATCAGGTCGACCAGGACCCGGCCGAGCCGGATCGCCTCCAGCGCGAGGTCGTCGCGCACGAGGGTGTCGCCGGACGAAGCGGCGTACCCCTCGTTGAAGATCAGGTAGACGACGGCGAGCACGCCGCGGACGCGTTCGGGCAGGTCGGCCTCGTACGGGACGCGGTACGGGATGCCGGCCGCGCGGATCTTCGTCTTCGCCCGGACCAGCCGTTGCGCCATGGTCGGCTCCGGCACGAGGAACGCGCGGGCGATTTCGGTCGTGGTCAGCCCACCGAGCATCCGCAGCGTGAGCGCGACCCGGACGTTCAGCGCGAGGGCGGGATGGCAGCAGGTGAACAGCAGCCGCAACTGTTCGTCGTACACGGCTCCCACCTCCTCCGGCTCGCCTTGCGCATGCAGCAACGCCGCCTGCGCCTGCCTGTCCTCGCGCTTGTCCTCACGCCGCAACCGGTCGATCGCCCGGTTCTTCGCGGTCGTGATGATCCAGCCGGCCGGGCTCGGCGGTACGCCGGTCTCCGGCCACTTCTCGACCGCCGCGGCGAACGCATCCTGGACGGCGTCCTCCGCGATCTCGAGATCGCCGAAGATCCGGGTGAGCACGGCCACCGCGCGGCCGTGCTCGGCCCGGAACACTTCCGCAACGGTCAGCTCTGGGATGGCCGCACCTCGATCGCCAGCGGGTCCAGTACCTTGGCCACCTTCCGCGCCCAGTGCAGCGCGGCGTCGAGATCCTCGGCCTCGATCACCGTGAACCCGCCGAGGTGTTCCTTCCCCTCGGTGTACGGCCCATCGGTCACCAGCACGTCCCCGCCGGACGCCTTGACCACGGTCGAGGTCTCCGGCGGATGCAGGCCGGCCCCGAACACCCACACGCCCGACGCCCGCATCTCGTCGTTCACCGCGTTCAGCTCCCGCATGATCTTCTCGAGAACCTCCGGCTCCGGGATCGGCCCGTCCGGCTGGTAAATGCTCAGCAAGTACTGCGTCATCATGACCTCCTAGTTCCTAGTCTCACCCTCTACACGAACTGGGCAGGCTCGGATCGACAAGGCATGCAACCTCTGGCTTGGCCCAGGTACTCGGGCAGGGTGTGGGAATGACGGTGGACCGGGCGGAGTTCGAGGACTTCGTTGCGGCGAGATATGGGCAGCTGCTGCGGACGGCGTACCTGCTGACCCAGGATCGGGCGTTGGCCGAGGACCTGGTGCAGACGACGCTGGCCCGGTGCTGGCTGGCCTGGGGGCGGATCCACGAGCCGGGCGCCTACGTGCACCGGACGATGCTGAACACCTACTCCGCCTGGTGGCGCCGCCGCTGGAACGGTGAGCAGCCGACCGACGAGCTCCCCCACTCCCCGCAGTACGACGGGGAACCCGCGGTCGACCTCGGCCGCGCGTTGAAGCGACTCCCCCGGCGGATGCGGGCGGTCGTCGTACTGCGCTTCTACGAAGACCTCTCCGAGGCAGAGACCGCCCGGATCCTCGGCTGCTCGGTCGGCACCGTCAAGAGCCAGACCAGCCGGGCGCTCGCCAAACTCCGCATCGATCCCCGTCTCGTCGACCACCCCCTGGAGCAGTCATGAGCCTCGACGAACTCCGGCGCCACCTCAGCGACCAGGCGGACGAGATCGACCTCGCCACCCCGGCCCCGCTCGCCCAGGTCCAGCGCCGAGCAACCCAGGTACGACGCCGCCGGGTCGCGACCGGGGTTGTCAGCGCAGCGGCCTGCCTGGCCGCGGTCGGCGCGGTCCTCACCGGTACGCCGGTCCTCGAGCGCAGCGAACCGGCCACGACGCCGGTTCCGCCTCCGGCGCGGGTCACGTCACCCCCGAGCGACCGCATGCCAACCGCCCCGGTCAAGCCGGCCACGAACGACTACGTGATCAACGGCGTCCGCTACCAGGCCGAGGTGGCCGGCGCCGAGCTGCAGGTGGCCAAGATCAGCGATCGGCCGATCTCGTTCATCTGGTTCCCGAACGACACGAAGGTCGACTTCCGGGTCTTCTGCACGATCCCCGGCAATGCGTCGGCGAGCGGCTTGGGCGCCGTGGTGCTGCGGATCAACGGGAAGGTGATCACCACCCGAGCCTGCGACAACGTGTCCGATCCGCTCCCGGGTGAGCGCTTCGGCGCCGTACTGCACGAGAACCTCGGCCTGCGCGCCGGCCGGGCGGCCGAGCTGACCGCAACAGTTGTCGACGGCAACGGTCGTGAGCTGAAGTCGCCCGGCCTGCTGCTCGGTGCCGCCGTCTACACCCGCGCCGAAACCCGCGCCATCGATCCCCCGTACAACTACGTCGAGCTCCCGGTCGTCGCCCAGTTCCACGGCCGCACCTACCGCCTGCACGACGCTATAGCCAGTCCCACGTCAGGACCGCGCTACGCGAGCATCGAGATCCAGGGACCGGAGTTCGAGCCGTACCTGGCTGTCTTCGGTGTCAACGGCAGCTCGCAGGCACACTCGCTGGAGCTAGCGGGCACGCCGGGCGGCCGGTCGTACGACTTCACCCCGGCCGACGGCCCGGCCTCCGGCCTCTACCTGGCCCCGGTCCCCGCCCAAGCCGCCGGCCCCGTCATCTTCCGCCAAACCCAGCGCCAGGTCTCCGGCGAACTGTTCCTCGCCCTCTACATCCCGATGGAGTGACGGTAAGAACAGGTAGTAGGTATCTACGTAGACGACGGTGCCCGCGGGGGACTCCCGCGCGGGCGCCGTTTTCCACCACTACTACGTGTCGTTAGCGACCGATCTGCGGGTTGTCGATGGCCCAGTACCAGTCGTTGTCGCCGTTGGTGAGGGACCAGGTGAGCTTGAGGGTGCGGGCGCCGGCGGGGACGGGGATGGTGAGGCGCTCCTGCTTGGCGATGGCGTCGGCGGTGTAGGTGAGGACCGGTTTGGGTGCCGCGTTGTCGAAGGCGGCGAGCACGGTCGCGGTCTCGTTGCCGCTCTTCAGGTAGTGCGAGGAGAAGGTGACGGTCGCGGTCGTGGCACCGGTGACGTCGTACGCCGGCGACGACAGCTTGCTGTTGAAGAGGCCGCTCCGGGACTTGTCGGACCACTCGTCCGAGTCGGCGACGGCGAAGACACCGCGAGCCCGGACATTGCCTTCCCGCGACTGGTCGGGAGCCGCACGCGTCCAGAAGTCGTCCGTGGTGAACGACCAGCCCTGCCACTCGCGGACCCCACCAGTACCCAGCCCGGCGTTGTCGATCGTCCACCCCGCCGGGGTGCTGTGGGTCCAGCCCTTCACCTCAGCCGGTACGCCGGTCTCGTCCACCCGCGACTGCAGTGAGCCGACCAACGTGTCGAACGGATCCGCGGGCGGTGTCGACTGGCCGTCGAGCTCCGGAGCGGACACCCCGAACCGGCTCAGCACGATGGCCGCGATATCCACGTTCTTCGGGGCGATCGCCGGCGTACCAGGCGTCGTACCGGGGCCGTTGCGGATGATGAACGACGACCGCTCACCCGGCGAACTGCCGCCGTGACCGCCGGATTCGGTGTGGCCGTGGTCTGAGGTGACGAGGATGGTCCAGTCCTCGTTCGAGTACGTCGGCCGCGCGCGGACCGCGGTCAGCAGAGTCGCGATGTGCTTGTCGGTCTGCTCGGTCGCCTTCCGGTAGCAGGCACCGGCGGCACCACAGCTGTGGCCGGCGATATCCACATCCCCGAAGTACACGAAGGACGCGTCGGGGCCGGCGTCCTTCAGGTACGCCGCGGCCTCGGTCGCGATCCGCGCATCGGCGGCCGCCCAGCCGAGGGCATCACCGTCGTATGTGACCTTCTTCTGGATCTCGTCGCTGAAGATCGCCTGCCCGGCGCTGTTGGTGGTCAGCGGCGTCCAATCGGCGATCGCGTACGTCGACAGTTCGGGGCGGGCGCGCTCGATCCGGGTCAGGAAGTCCGGGTACTGGCTCAGGTTCGAACCCGTCCCCCAACTGTTGCTCTTCACCTTGTGCTTGTCCGGCCAGACACCGGTCGCGTTGGTCGCCCACCCCGGTCCCGAGACGGTCGGAGCGAACGGCGACGCGTACAGGGTGGTCTTGGCGGCCGAGCCGGTACTGATCAGCTCCTTCATCGCCGGGGTGTTGAAGGCCTGGATCTTGTTCAGCATCGCACCGTCGATGCCGATCACCAGCACCTTTTGGGTGCGGGCGGACGGGGCATCGGCAACCCCGAACGCCGAGGTGGCGAGCAGGCTGGTGGCGGCGACGATCCCGAGAGCGGTGACAGCTAGGGGGCGGTTCACAGGCTCCTCCGAAGGCAGTTGATTGGTCCGGACCAATGCCATCAGGTCTGCGGCCGGAGATCAACGGCTCAGCAGTGGCGCCCAGGTGAATCTCAGAAGACAGTGAGCAAAAGCGGTCAAGACTCACGGGACCGCGGATCGGCAGGATCTAGGCATGGATCTGTTCGTGGCGTTGGTGGACGTGGTCGGCGAGAGCCTGGACGATGCGTCCGCATCCGGGGCCGAGCTGGCTCGGCGGTTGCACCTGTCGCGGTTCCATTGCGACCGGATCGCGACGGCGGTGGCGGGTGAGACCCCGATCGCCCTCCGGCGACGGTTGCTGCTGGAGCGAGCGGCGTACCAATTGGCCGGCACTGACCGGGGCATCCTCGACATCGCGGTCGATGCCGGATTCGGGTCACATGAGGCGTTCACCCGGGCGTTCTCGCGGTCGTACGGGACGACGCCGAAGCAGTGGCGCCGGCAGCCGACGCACCCGTTCTTCCTCGACGCACCGAGCGGGGTCCATTTCCATCCACCGGCGGGTCTCCGCCTGCCGGCCCGACGAAAGGTCACCAGCATGGACATCGTCACCGGTCTCGCCGAGCACCACGTGAGTCTGCTCGGCGAACTGATCGATCGCGCCCGCGACATCTCCCCCGACATCCTCGACGGGCCGATCCCCGCGCCTGATCTGGACGAACCGCCGGTCACGCCGCGGCGGATGCTGGACCGGATGGTCTGGCAGCTCGAGATGTGGCTCGCGGCCGTGGCCGCCGAACCGTTCGAGTTCCCGGAGAGCGGCCGGGCCGTGTCCTTGGGCCAGCTGCGGGATCGCTACGACATCGCGGGACCCCGGTTCCTCGAGCTCGTCCGCCGGGTCAGCGCCGAGAACACGTTCGACGAAACCTTCGTCGACTCGACCTGCGCTCCGCCCAAAGTCTCCAGCTTCGGCAGCATGATCGCGCACGTGCTCACCTTCGCCGCAGTACGCCGCACACTCGTCGTCGACGCGTTCCGCAAGGCCGGCATGACCGACCTCGGGTACGGCGATCCAGCCCCGTTCCTCGCAAGGTCCTGATTCGAATGGCGGACTGGACTGGCGTTGGCCGGGTCGCTGCTGAACTCCCGGAGACTGCTCCGGGTGTGGCTCACGAAGGGTCGCCGACATACGAGGTTGCCGGTCGTCAGTTCGCCCGGTTGCGCTGGAACGACGAGGGTCGCGAGATCCTGCAGTTCTGGGTTCCGGATGATCGCGGGGCGCTGGTTGCCGCCTCGCCGGACACCTACTGGCTGGCCAAGGCATTCCCGTCCGCCGTCTTCGCGTGGCTCGATCAGCTGGACGACGACGAGCTGACTGAGGTGGTGACCGACTCGTGGTCGGCCCGGGCGCCCGTGAAAGTACGACGGCTGCTGTAGCGCCAGCGGCTCTCTAGCTCGGGTCGATGGGGAGGGTGACGGTGATTTCCAGGCCGCCGGCTGGGCGGGGTGTGGCGGTGACGGTTCCGCCGTGGGCTTCGGCTACGGAGCGGACGATCGACAGGCCTAGGCCGGCGCCCTTTCCGCCGACGAGGCGTTCGGCGCCTAGGCGGTAGAAGGGCTTGAACAGTGCCTCCACCTCGTACGGCGGGATCTCGGGGCCGGTGTTGGTCACCTCGATCTGCACCTGGTCGCCGGCGGTTCGGGAGAGCACGCGGACCCAGCCGGGGGGATCGTTGTGGCGGATGCCGTTCTCGACCAGGTTGTGGACCAGGCGTTCGAGCAGCAGCGCGTCGCCTCGGACCGGGGCGTCGCCGGGGCCGCGGATGATCTCCACCTCGGCCGCGGCAGCTTCCGCGCTGAGTTGGCCGGCGACGTGGTCGACGACGTCCGCGAGGTTGACCGGGTACAGCGTGGTCAGCTGCTTCTCGGAGTCGGCCAGGATCAGCAGTCCGTCGATCAACTGCTCATGCCGGGCGTTGATCGTGAGCAGGCTCTCCCCGAGTTCCTGCACGTCCGCCGAGGCGGTTCGGCGATGCATCGCCACCTCAACCAGCGCCCGGCCGAGAGTGAGCGGCGTACGCAGCTCATGCGACGCGTTGGCGACGAACCGGCGCTGACCGTCGAACGAATGGTCCAGCCGCTCGACCATGGTGTCGAACGCATCCGCCAGGTTCTTCACCTCGTCGTCCGGACCCCGCAGCGCGATCCGCTCGTGCAGCGCCGCCGGTGAGGCCGCAATGCGCCGCGCGGTGTCGGTGACCCGGTGCAGCGGTGCCAGCACCCGGCCGGCAACCAGCCAGCCGAATCCAGCCGACAATGCGCCGACCAACACCAGCGCGATGCTGCCCTGGGTCAGAAGCGACTTGGTCGCCGCCTGTCGTACCTGCTCGCGCTGCTCGCGCATCGCCTGCTCAGCAGCCGGACCGGTGAGTGGGGTGCCGTCCTTGCCCGTGGCGAACACCTGGTTCGGCAGCAGCGGCTTCCCGGTCTCGCCCGGGTTGAGATAAGTGCCCTGCACGATCACTCGGTACTGCTGCCCGAAGTTGTTGCTGAACAGCAGATACGTCAGTCCGAGCAGCAGCGCACCGGCCGCCAGGAACAGGCCGCCGTACAGAAGAGTCAGCCGACCCCGCAGCGTCAAGGGATGCGGTAGCCAACGCCGGTGACGGTCTCCACCAGACCGGGTTCGCCCAGCTTCCGGCGCAGCTTCAGGATGGTCAGCCGCACCACTCCGGTGAACGGATCCACGTGCTCGTCCCATGCCTTCTCCAGCAGTTGTTCGGCCGACACGGTCGCGCCGTCGGCTCTGAGGAGCTCCGCGAGTACGGCGAACTCCTTCTTGGACAGCGGTACATAGCGACCGTCCCGGAACACCTCGTGCCGGGCCGGATCCAACGTGACTCCGGCGCGCCGCAGTACCGGCGGATCGGCCGGGTGACTCCGCCTGC
Source organism: Kribbella albertanoniae (assembly GCF_004348455.1). Lineage (GTDB taxonomy): Bacteria > Actinomycetota > Actinomycetes > Propionibacteriales > Kribbellaceae > Kribbella > Kribbella albertanoniae. The sequence continues at coordinate 5,965 of NZ_SMKA01000069.1, read as the reverse complement.
CCAGCGCCAGCACCCGCGCTGCCAGCTCGGCGAAGGCGAACGGTTTGGTCAGGTAGTCGTCCGCACCCAGACCGAGGCCGTAGACCCGGTCCGTGACCGCAGCGGCCGCTGTCAGCATCAGCACCCGAGTCATCGACCCGGACTCCACCACCTGCCGACACACCTCATCCCCGTGTACGACGGGGATGTCGCGGTCCAGCACCAGTACGTCGTACTCGTTCGTGGTCAGCCGTTCGAGCGCGGCAGCGCCGTCTCCGGCCACGTCGACGGCATGCGAATCGTCGCGCAACCACTCCGCGATCGCTGCTGCCAGCAGCGGCTCGTCCTCGACCACCAGTACGCGCACAGTCCCCATGATCCCCGACCGCCAGGTTTCCTCCGCGTTATCGCTCACGGAAACAGCCGGGAAACGGCCCTCGGCGAAAGCTGTGGCCATCACCCGAGCAAGAGGAGATGTCATGCGCAAGACCACCCTGGCCGCCGCGGCGCTGGCGGCCGCCGTACTGCTGACTGGTTGTGGCGCCGATGCGCCGGAAAGCCAGGTCGCATCGGGCTCCGGCGCCCAGCCCACCGCCTCCAGCAGTAGCGCGTCGCCCAGCCTGAGCCGGGACGAGAAGGCGGTCAAGTTCACTCAGTGCCTGCGCGAGAACGGGCTGAACGTGCCGGACCCGGAGCCTGGCAAGGGGCCGATGCTGAAGTTCGGCCCGGGCTCCGGCGTGTCCCAGGAGCAGGTCCAGAAGGCCATGGAGGCGTGCCGGGAGTTCAACCCACAGGCCGACGCCGCACCGAATCCGCAGCAGGAGGAGAACGGCCGCAAGCACGCGGAGTGCATGCGGAACAACGGCGTAGAGAAGTTCCCGGACCCGAAGCCCGGTCAGCGCGGCATCATGATCGGCCCGGAGGTCGGTGAGGACCCCGACTTCCCGAAGGCGCAGGAAGCCTGCCAGAGCATCCTGGCGGCACGCTGATGCGCAAGATGCTGACAGCTGTGGCCGTCCTGGCCGCCGGAGGTGCGATGAGCGCCTTCCTGGTGAACCGGGGCGATACCAGCCAGGCCGCGAACCAGACCGCCCAGCCGTTGCCGGTCAACACCGCCAAGGTCACCCAGCAGACACTCAAGGACACCGAGACCGAGGACGGCGAGCTCGGCTTCGGTACGACGTCCACCGCGGTGAACCGGGTCGCCGGAACCATCACCAGCCTGCCGGACAGCGGGCAGGAACTCCAGCGCGGCAACACCGTCTACAGCGTCGACAACAAACCAACCACGTTGCTGTACGGCGCTCTGCCGTCGTACCGGCGACTCGCGGACGGGAGCGAAGGACCGGACGTCCAGCAGCTCGAGCAGAACCTGCAGGCTCTCGGTTACGACGGTTTCACCGTTGATGACGAGTACACGGAGAACACCGCCGAGGCCGTCGAGGAGTGGCAGGAGGACCTCGGCGTGGACGAGACCGGTGTGGTGGAACTCGGGTCGGTCCTCTACGCGCCCGCCCACATCCGGGTCGACAGTGTGCAGGCCGAGGAAGGCGCACCTCTCGGGCCGAACCAGCCGGTGCTCACGTACACCGGCACGCGGAAGGCCGTCACGGTTCAGCTGGACGCGGCGGACCAGCGGCTGGCGAAGCCACAGTCGAAGGTCGACCTCACGCTGCCGGACGGCAAATCCGTACCGGGCAAGGTGGAGAAGGTGTCGACGGTGATCATCCCGGCCTCCGACCCGGCCAAGGATCCGGAGACCAAGGTCGAGGTGATCGTTGCCATCGACAACCAAAAGGCCGTCGCGGCCTGGGCTCTCGCTTCCGTCGACGTGACCTTCACTGCGTCGGAACGCAAGAACGTGCTGACCGTTCCGGTCTCTGCGCTGGTCGCCCTGCGCGAGGGCGGGTTCGGCGTCGAGGTCACCGACGGCACGGCATCGTCGTACGTGCCGGTCAAGACCGGTCTGTTCGCCAGCGGTCAGGTCGAGGTCAGCGGTGCTGGCATCAAGGCCGGCACCGTGGTTGGGATCCCTAAGTGATCGAGCTGAGCGAGGTGACCAAGGTGTACCCGGGTGGTGTCACGGCCCTCGGCGGTGTCAGCCTGCGCATCGACCGCGGCGAACTGGTCGCGATCGTCGGCCCGTCCGGCTCCGGCAAGTCGACGATGCTCAACGTCCTCGGCACCCTCGACCGGCCGAGCTCCGGCGCGGTCCGGATCGATCGGTACGACGTGGCGCGGCTGTCGGACTCGGGCCTGTCCGCGTTGCGGGCAACCCGGATCGGCTTCGTGTTCCAGCAGTTCCACTTGGCGGCCGGCCGACGCGCCCTGGACAACGTGGCCGACGGGCTTCTCTACTCCGGGCTCCGATCATCGGTACGGCGGAAGCGGGCGGCGACCGCGTTGGAGCGGGTCGGCCTCGCGCACCGCATGGATCACGAACCGCATGAGCTGTCGGGCGGCGAGCGACAACGGGTCGCCGTGGCACGAGCGGTCGCTGGCGAACCCGCCGTACTGCTGGCTGATGAGCCGACCGGAGCGCTCGACTCAGCGTCCGGTGCCGGCGTGATGGAGCTGCTGCGGGACCTGCACGCGGGCGGTACGACGGTTGTCGTGATCACCCACGATCGGGACATCGCCGCTGCCCTGCCGCGTCAGGTCCGGATGCGCGACGGCCTGATCCTGGAGGACACATGCGCGAACTGAAACCGGCTCCTCTAGGCCTGCGTGATGTCGTCCGGGTCGGTGCGGTCGGGCTGCGGACCCGGCCGATGCGGGCGTTCCTGTCCGCGCTGGGGATCGCGATCGGGATCGCCGCGATGGTCGCGGTGGTCGGCATCTCGTCGTCCTCCCGCGCCGAGCTCGACGGACAACTCGATGCCCTAGGCACCAATCTGCTCACGGTCGCGCCGGGTGTCCGGCTGACCGGCGAGCAAGCCCAGCTGCCACTCACCGCGGAGGAGATGGTCCGCCGGATCGCGCCCGTCCAGGCCGAGTCGGCGGTCGGTACGGTGGATGGTGCCTCGGTGTACCGGAGCAACAAGATCCCGGTCATCGAGACGAACGGCATCATCGCGTACGCCGCTCGGACGAACCTGCTCGACACGATCGGCGCAACGGTCCGCAGTGGCAAATGGCTCGACGCCGCGACCGGCCGCTACCCGGCGACCGTGCTCGGGGCCGGCGCGGCCGAGCGACTCGGGATCACCCGCGCGGGCCCGGAGGTCCAGGTGCTGATCGGCAACACCTGGTTCACCGTGCTCGGGATTCTCGAACCGGCCGCGCTGGCGCCCGAACTGGACGCTGCCGCCTTGATGGGCTGGCCGGCCGCTGCCAGCAGCCTGGCCTTCGACGGGCACCCGACCACGATCTACACCCGCTCGGACGACGCCCAGGTCGAGGCAGTCCGATCGGTGCTCGGGGCAACGGCCAACCCCGAAGCACCGAACGAGGTCGAGGTGTCGCGGCCGTCCGACGCACTCGCCGCGAAACAGGCCGCCGGCCAGGCCTTCACCGGCCTGCTCCTCGGCCTCGGCGCGGTCGCCCTGCTGGTCGGCGGGGTCGGCGTCGCCAACATCATGGTGATCTCGGTCCTGGAACGCCGCGCCGAGATCGGCCTCCGCCGCTCACTCGGCGCCACCCGCGGGCAGATCCGCACCCAGTTCCTGACCGAGTCCCTGCTGCTCTCCGCACTAGGCGGCCTCGGCGGAGCCTTACTCGGATCCGCAGTCACAGCCGCCTACGCGTCGTACCAGAACTGGCTGACAGTAGTCCCCGTCTGGTCCCTGGCCGGCGGCGTACTAGCCACCCTCATCATCGGCGCCCTAGCCGGCCTCTACCCAGCAATCCGCGCCTCCCACCTATCCCCCACCGAAGCCCTCGCGACTCCTTAGAAGGCGATGACTCCGATGCCGGTGAGCGCTAGCTGGGCGAGCGCCACCGGCACGAGGACCTGCCAGGCGAGTTTCTGGAGTTGGTCGGCGCGCATGCGGGGGAAGGAGACGCGGACCCAGATCACCACGAAGGCGACCACGGCGGTCTTCAGGATGGTCCAGATCCAGCCGATCGAGTCGGGGCCGGGGCCGGACCAGCCGCCGAGGAAGAGGACGGCGGTGAGGGCCGAGAGGATGACGATGCCGGCGTACTCGGCGAGCAGGAAGAGGGCGAAGCGGAGACCGGTGTACTCGGTGTAGGGGCCGAAGATGACCTCGGAGTCGGCGACCGGCATGTCGAAGGGTGGGCGCTGCAGCTCGGCGAGGCCGGCGATGAAGAAGACGACCAGACCGGGAAGCTGCCAGAGCAACCACCACGGGTTCCAGGCGTTGGCGATCCCGGTCAGGCTCAGTGAACCGGCAGCGACCGCGACGCTCGCCGCGGACAGCACGAACGGCAGCTCGTAGCTCATCAGCTGGGCCGCGACCCGCAGACCACCGAGCAGGCTGTACTTGTTCCCGCTGGCCCACCCCGCCATCAGCGAACCGAGCACTCCGACACTCATCACCGCGAGCACGAAGAACAGGCCGGACTCAAGGTCCGCGCCGACGATGCCGGGAGCGATCGGGATCGCGGCCAGCGCGGCCATGTACGGCAGGATCGCGACGAACGGCGCCCACTCGAACACCCGGCGGTCCGCCGCGGCCGGGACCACGCTCTCCTTCTGGACGAACTTCACCCCGTCCGCCACCAACTGCGCCCAGCCGTGGAATCCGCCGGCGTACATCGGGCCGAGCCGTGACTGCATGTGCGCCATCACCTTGTGCTCGGCCTGACCGACCACCAGCGGCGCCACCAGGAAGGCGACGATCACGCCGACCACCCGCACCACGAACTCCAGCATGCCCGCCACCCTATCGAGTTCCGCTTGACCTGAACCACCGTTGAGGTCCGATCGTTGGCGTCATGAGCACAGTTCTGGTCATCGGAGCCACCGGCCGCACCGGCCGCCACATCGTCACCGGCCTCCTCGCCGCAGGGGCCACCGTCCGAGCATTGGTCCGTACGCCGGACCGCGCGGATCTGCCCGCGGAAGTCGAGCTGGTCGCAGGTGATCTACAAGATCCAGCCGCCGTACGACGGGCTGCGGCTGGGGCGGACGCGGCCTTCCTGCTGTGGCCCTGGTACTCGTCGGAAGGTGCGGCGGCCGTGGTCGCGGAGCTGCCGCGGCGTGTCGTGTACCTGTCGACGCTGGGCGGGGGCGGGTTCTGGGGCGAGATCGAGGAGCTGCTGAAGGACCGCGACTGGACCTTCGTCCGGCCGAGCGGGTTCGCCGTCAACGCTCTCGCCTGGGCCGAGCAGATCCGCACGGGCGTCGTACGGATTCCCTACCCGAAGGCCGCGCGATCCCTCATCCACGAGCGCGACATCGCAGCGGTCGCCGTACTGGCTCTCCTGGACGACCACCACATCGGCCAGGCCTACGAGATCACCGGCCCCGAAGCCATCACCCAGGAAGACCAACTGGCCACCATCGCCCAGCTCACCGGCAACCCCATCCGCGTCGAGGGGTTGACCGACGACGAGGCCCGCCAGGCAATGCTCGCCCAAGGCGCCGACCCCCTCCTCGCCGACAGCGCTGTCACCTACTGGTCCACCCTCGTCACCAACCCCGAACCAGTCACCACCACGGTCACCCAGCTAACCGGCCGCCCCGCCTCGACCTTCGCCACCTGGGTACGCGACCACGCCGCCGCCTTCGGCGTACCGAACAACGGGTAGAGGTGCGGAACAGCCCGCAGGCTCGAGCGTGCAGGCACGGCCAAATCCACGGCGGGCGCGACCACTACCCGTTCGTCGGTACGCAGCTGGCCGGGCAGGTGTACCGACCGACTGTTAGTACGCGGCGCCGGTCGGCAGGTGGGAGCGTGCGAGCACGGCGAACGTTCGCTCCGGAGTGACCTACTAACAGTCCGTCTGTACGCAGTCAGGCGTGGCTCCGGCCACAACATGTGGCGCGGGCGGGCCGGTTGTCAGGCTGTCTCTTATACAC
>NZ_SMKA01000068.1 GCF_004348455.1 Kribbella albertanoniae | reverse complement strand
ACCGCCACCCCGCGATCGAGGCCCCCACCGGAATCACCTTCGTCGGCTACGAGAACCCACCCGGCATCACCACCCCCGAAGCCCGCGTCAACCACTTCCTCGCCAGCGACCGAGCTCCCTGGTACAACCACACCAACCTCACCGCCCACCCGTACGGCGGCCACTTCATCCCCTGGGAAGTCCCCACCGAGTGGACCGCCGACCTGCGAAGAACCTTCCGCCCGCTCCGCTCCTAGCCGTTCTTCTTCGCAACCTCAGCGAGATGAGCGTTGAGCGGCGACATCACCGCGATCGCGGCAGCCAGCGCCTGCTCGAGGGACTGCCCGGCCGCGATCGCATCGTCGAACGCCCGGTGAGCGTGCGCACGCTCGTCGACAGTCTGGGCGTTGTACCGGAGCATCCAGAGCGCCTGCCCACGGATCTCCTGGCGGTTCGCCATGTCCTGGTTCTTCATCTCCTGCATCAGGTTCGCGTACTGGGCCGGAGTGAAGGGATCGCGCCAGTTCGGGTGCGCCGCCTCCCACTTCTCCCAGGTCATGTTGACCCACTTGCGCGGCCCATCGTCCGCGCCCTTCGAGGCGAGGCCGTTGAGGCCGTTCTTGTAGTCGGTGACCTGGGCGCGGGCAGCGCTGGACAGGTCCGGGTCGCCCATCGCGATCGCGTGCAGGTGCCACGGCCAGTTCGCCTGGGAAGGATCGCGGATCCAGGACGCGAACCCGACCTGCCGGGTCGCGCTGCGGATGCGCTCCCGCCTGACCTTCGGGAACAGCGCTCCCGTCTTGGCATCCTTGAGCGCGATATCCACCGCCCCGCCACCGTCATGCGTGCCGGCCGACCCTTGGACGCCGCCCGGGTTGTAGGAGCCCTGGGTCAGACGGAACGTCAACCCACAGACGAACTCCGCCCCCTCGATCATGTCGATGGTGCGTTGATTGAGGCGTACACCTCGATAGCTGATGATCGTCGGCACTTGCTGACCTCACTTCCGATGGGCGGCACCTGCCAGAATACGGTCGGCCCCGGAAATCAGCACGACGGTAATTCGGGGTGACCCTCGTCGATCCGGCCGGCGAACCCGTTCGGGCCCCCCGGGTCTGGCCCTGGTCTCGCGGTAGGTTCCGGCCATGTCGCCGAGCAAACCTCCTGCCACAGCAGGCATTTCGCTGCTGGTCGCCGTACTCGGGCTCGCCGCATGCTCGAAGGCCCCGGCGTACGACCCGAACGCGCCCAGCACCCAATCGCCGGCCACCGTCGACACCCGCCCGACTGCTCCCCCTGCTCCCGAACCCGCGGTCGCCAAGATCGGCGAGTCCATCGAGGTCGCCGAGCTCGGCAACGTCAAACTCTCCAGCTACGACCCACCGCAATGGGCCAGGGCCACCATCACCGTGACGTCCTTCAAAGTCCTCAGGACCGTCCCCGGCATCCCGGACCGGTTCAAGCGTCCCCACACCAACTACGGCCGCGTCGACATCCGCACCAAGATCACCGCGGACCCCTTCACCCTCTGGGACCAGCACTTCACCCTCATCGCCCCCGACGGCACCACGTACCCCCAGACCGCCAACGCCGCCTACCTCGACGACGAGTTCCGCAACGTCACCGACTCCAAGACCTCCGACACCCCCAAGAACCCCCGCCTCGGCCCCGCCGAAGGCGTCCTCCTCTTCCAGATCCCCGACCAGGGCCTCCCCACCGGCACCAAACTCACCGCCGAACTCTGGAAAGGCCACCCCTTCAGCTGGCAACTCACCTGACAGCGCTCATGGAACAATGGTCCCGGAGATGAGGAGGAGACAATGACAGCAGTCCCGCTGCCGCCCGCCCATCTGCTCACCGTGGGTGAGTACGCCGCGCTCGGCGAAGACGGCTCCGGCCGCTCCGAGCTCATGGAGGGCAATCTCGTGATGTCGCCGAGCCCAAGCCCGGATCACAACATGGCCGCGCTGCGGATCGCCCTGCAACTGATACCTCAACTGTCGCCGGATCTCGAGGTGATCACCGATGTCGACATCGACCTCGAGCTTGCCCCGGCCGACCAGCCCGGCTTCTCTCGCCGGCCCGACGTCATCGTCGTACGACGCTCCGCCCGCGCGCGGGTGCGAGCCGAAGGCGGTCTGATCCGGGCGTCGGAGGTGCTCGTCGTGGTCGAGATCGTCTCTCCCGGGTCCCGCCGTACCGACAATGTCGTGAAACGCGCCGAATACGCCGACGCCGGGATCCCGTACTACTGGATCGTCGACATCGAGGATCCGGTCTCACTGCTCGCCTGCCACCTGACCGACAAGTTCGGCTATCTCGATGACCAGGTGGTCGGCGGCACCTTCGCCAGCACCGCTCCGACGGCCATCACACTCGATCTCGGCGATCTCCGCTAGCAATCGCTCGGTGAGCCGCCCACGTCATGTCAGGGCGGTGTCAGTACGGCGTCTGGGGGGCTCGCGAGGGTTGTGGGCATGAACAGTCGAGTAAAGAGGTTCCTAGCAGCGGCCGTGTCCCTGGGGGTGCTGGCCGGGTTGGCGGTGCCGGGTGCGGCGAGCGCCGTACCGGCTGGTCGGCCGGAGGTACAGGCTGCGATGCAGTCGTTTGTCGATGCCGGATTCGGCGGGATCCAGGTGCGGGTGAATGACCGGCAGGGTGAGTGGGTCGGCAGCGCCGGCGTGCGGAAGCTCGGGTCCCCGGCCAAGCCGTCGACGGACGGATCGTTCTGGGTCGGCAGCGTCACCAAGACCGTCACCGCAACCGTCGTCCTGCAGCTCGTCGCCGAGGGCAAGGTCAAGCTGGACGACCCGGTGGCCGGCTACCTGCCGCGGCTCGGCCTGGACCGGCGGATCACCCCGCGGATGCTGCTGCAGCACACCAGCGGGTTGTTCGCCTACACCGGCGAGCTGTACGACGACGGCACAGTCGTGCCCGGCATTCCCGTGGTCGGGCAGGAGTGGGTCGACAACCGCTTCCACCGCTACACCCCGGAGGAGCTCGTCCGCTTCGCCCTGTCCAAGCCGGCCCGCTTCGCCCCCGGCACCGGCCAGAACTACTCCAACACCAACTACACCCTCGCCCTGCTCCTGATCGAGAAGGTCACCGGCCACTCGTACGCCGACGAGGTACGCCGCCGGATCGTCCGCCCGCTCGGGTTGACGCGAACCGTCGTACCGGGCAACCGCACCCAGCTCCCCGGCCCGCACGCCCACGGCTACTACCGCTACACCGACAACGGCGGCGAATCCAAGCTGGTCGACGTCAGCCGCATGAACCTCTCCCTGCTGGCCGGCGCCGGCGACATGATCTCCACCACCAAGGACCTGCACACCTTCATCTCCGCCCTAATGAGCGGCAAGCTCGTCCCCGCCCCGCTCCTGGCCCAGATGCGCGACCCGCACGGCAAACTCGGCTACGGCCTAGGCCTCTTCGTCCAGGACCTCGGCCCCAGCTGCGGCGGCACCGTCTACCAGCACAACGGCAGCCCGCCCGCCGGCTACGGCGCCATCATGTACAGCTCTCCCGACGGCACCAAAACCCTCACCGCCTCCGTCACCATGGGCGCGGCCGACATCAATCCCGCCACCGAGTTCCCCAAGGCGCTCGGCAAACTCCTCACCGCCACCTTCTGCACCCCGAACGGGAGCTAAGGTTCCGCAATGAGCCTCAACTGGACGCAGGTCGAGCAACCGTGAGCACCACGGAGCTCGGCCTGCTCCTGTCCGTAGGTCCGGTGGCCCTGATCGCTCTCTCCGCCCTCGCCTTCCGCCTCTTCGGCCCCGGCAGATCCGCGAAGCAGCTCACCAGTTCACCCTCACCGACCATCGACCCGGTCCGCCTGGACCTGGCCCGATCGGTAGCCACCACCCAGCTCGCCCCACACCAGGTCCCCGACGACGCCACCCTCGCCCAGGTCCTGCTCCTCCGCGACAACGGCAAACCAACCCACGCTGCCAAACTCCTCCGCACCCACACCGGCGCCTCCCTAACCGCCGCCAGACGCCTCCTCGACCGCCTCCCCTGAAACAGGCCTCGCGCTCCGTGAACACTGGCTGATCCGTACCGACGGACGGGTAGTGGTCGGATCCAGACGGCGCCTCCAGGCGCAGCGTCAGCCCTCGCGAAGTCGCCGAAGCCAACCACTACCCGTTCGTCGGTACACCCAGGTCCCCCGAACGCCACAGCCGGCCCCGAGGAAGAAAACAAAAGACCGGCCCCGAGGGGCCGGTCTTTTCAAGGGGTGGAGGTGGCGGGAATCGAACCCGCGTCCTTCAGCGTTGCCTCAAGACTTCTCCGAGCGCAGTCTGTTAAGTCGTTTTCTCAGTCCCAGCGCTCATACAGACATGTCGCTGACAGACTCAGTCACTGTAAATGTCCCGTGCCAACCCCGTGACCGAGTTGGCAAAGCAAGCTTCCTAGCTGAGGCCAGGAACCGGGTCGGAAGCACCCCCGGGCTGACCGCTTCTTAAATGCTCAGGCCGTCAGGCGGCGAGAGCGAAGCTACTGCGCTTTTCGGCGGCAGTTATTGTTTTCCAGAGATCGTTTACGAGATAACCCTGGATCCTCGGCTCGCTTCTCTTGAAACTAACGTCCAAAGTCGAAACCGTTCACCCCCTGTTGAGTTTTCAAACTCCCACCCCGGACTGCAGGTGGAAGGTCCACACTATCAAGTCCAACAAGCTGGGCGCACCCAGGTATTCCTCTACTTGATCAGGCGCAGGGTGAAGGGGTAGCGGAAGTTGGAGCCGGCTGCGGTGGCGATGCCGCCGACGCCGGTCAGGATGAACCACATCACGCCCAGGATCGGGAAGGCGAAGCCCATGAACGATCCGACTGTGCCGGTCAGGATGCCCAGGGCGGCGAAGGCCATGAAGGCGGTCAGCTGGAAGTTCAGCGCTTCCACGGCGTGCCGTCGTACGGCGGGGTTCTGCTTGCCCGCGGTGGCGACGACCAGGGCGGGGCCGACGAAGAAGGTCGGGTAGCCGAGCCAGTGGGCGACTGTGCCCATGCCGCGGCCGTCGCCGGTGTAGCGCTGGATCGGGGCCGGGCGGCTGAAGGCGGCCGGGACGTGCGTCGGGACCGGACGCGCCATCAGGCCGTCGAACGTGCCGTTCAGCTCGGCCCGCGTCCGCGCCTTCAACGCCAACTCGAGGCGGGTGTCGAACTCGAACTTGTCGACCCGGCCATCGGCGTACATTTCCTGAAGAATTTCGACGGCGCGATCCCGCTGTTCGGTCGTCACCCGCAGCTCTGAAGTGGACATGCCTCCACTGTGTCCGCCGGATGGCCTCCACCCCATAGGGTGCGCCCCGGAGCCACCCCTGACCGGACCCGGACGGGTAGGGGCTACTCCCGGCGGCGGGTGCGGTCGGACAGAGCTCGCTGGGCTTCGCGGCCGGCCTGGCGCTCGGCGAGGGCGTGGCGCTTGTCGTAGTCCTTCTTGCCGCGGCCGGTGGCGAGCTCGACCTTGGCGTAGCCGTCCTTGAAGTACAGCGACAGCGGGATCAGCGAGACGCCCTGCTGCTCGACGGCCTTGACCAGCTTCGCCATCTCGTCCTTGTGCAGGAGGAGTTTGCGGGTACGGCGGGGCTCGTGGTTGGTCCACGTGCCGTGTTTGTACTCCGGAATGTGCATTCCCTGGAGCCACAGCTCATTACCGCGGACAGCGGCGAACGCGTCGACGAGGGAGGCCCGGCCCTGCCGCAGGGACTTCACCTCGGTCCCCGTCAGCACCAGCCCGGCCTCCACGACGTCCTCGATGTGGTAGTCGTGTCGCGCCTTCCGGTTCTGCGCGATCGGCTTCTCCTGGCCGGTCTGTTTCACCATCCGACCAGTATCTCAGACCGCCTACAACCACTTCATCGGATTAACCACACGACCGTCCTGGTAGACCATGAAGTGCAGGTGGCAACCGGTCGAGTACCCCGTCGTACCGACGTACCCGATGATCTCGCCGCGGGTCACGCGTTCGCCGACGCGGGCCTTGTAGCGGGACAGGTGGTTATAGACGGTGGTGACGGACGAGCCGCCGATCACTCCGTGTGAAATGAACAGCCGGTTTCCGTAACCACCGTTGTAGTACTTGTCAGTCACGCGACCACTGGCCGCGGCCCGGATCGGCGTACCGCAACCGCCGCCGAAGTCGGTGCCGTCGTGCAGCTTCCAGTAGTGCAGGACCGGGTGGAACCGCATTCCGAACGGCGACGTGATGTAGGTGTTGAGCGGCATGCTCAACCGACCGCCACCCTCGTCCGGGTCGTTCGGCACCGGCCGCGGCGGCCGATTCTCGCGGCGGGCCCGGTCGCGCTCGGCCTTCTCCCGGGCGGCCTTGCGGCGCTCGGCCGCGGCCTTCTCGGCGCGGGCCCGGGCGATCAGGATTTGCTCGACCCGGCTGCGCTCGGCCAGCAATGCGTTGTACTGCGTCTGCTCGGAGATCTTCTCGCGCTCGGCCCGTTTGTAGAGGACGAGCTTCTCCTTCGTGACCGCCTCGGCCTCGGCCTTGTCGGCAGCGACCTGCCGCGTCAGCTCGGTCACTTCCTTGACCGTCCGCGCCGCCTCGGCCCGGGCGGCCGCCGCGGACTGCTCGGCGGCGGCGACCTTGACCTGCCGGCTGGCGAGCTGCGCCTGCGCGTTGTTCAGGTTCGTGATCGCGTTGCTCTGGATGCCGAACACGTTCCGCTGCACCTGGATGCCAGTGGCAACATCAGCCGGCGAAGCGCCTTGCAGCGCAATGCTCAGACCGACCAAGCTGTTCTGCTGCTGGTACGCCGACCGTACGGCGCGACCGGCCAGTGCTCGCTTCTCCGCGAGTGCCCGCTGCCCTGCTTCGACATCCGCCACAGCCTTCCGCAGTGCCCGTTCGGCGCGCGCGAGCTTGCCCGCGGCAACGACATCGGTGGCCTTGGCGGCAGCCAGCCGGCCCTGGGCAGCGGCGTACCGGGTCTGGACGACCTTCAGCCTGGCGTCGGCCTTGGTGTAGGCCGTGACGGACTGGCCGAGCTGATCGGAGGCCTCGGCCAGTTCGGCCTTGGACTTGCCGATCTGGGCGTCGAGATCCTTCTTCTTCTGGGCTGGATCGGGCGGGTCCGCCTGGGCAGGCGCAACCGCCGCCAGGACTCCGGCGGACAGGGACAGGACAAGGCAGCATGCGGCAACGACCGTCTGCCGCCCCTGCGATCTCGTGCGGGAACGCGGGCGCGGTGTGGCCGAGGTGCCGGTGCTGTCGTCTCGCTGGATGCTCGCCCGCTCACGCGGGTCTGCACCGGGGAAGTGCGGGACCACAGGTCGACCCCTTGCTCTGGGTTTAGTTGTCGTGCAATGAGACTGCTACTGCACGATAAGTCACCCGGGTCAGACTTTGAGGTATTTCCGCGTCGTCAGGAATGTCGGGATCACCGCGAGCACCAGGCCGACCACGACCATGATGAGCGTGGCACGGAAGGTTTCGGTGGCGCCGACCCACTGCCAGACCTTGAAGGTTTCCTGGGCGCGTCGCATCACCACGAAGTACACGCCGAGCCACAAGGTGCCGCAGGCAAGGACCGCGCCGATCAGCGCGGCCAGGATGGCTTCCAGCAGGAACGGTAGCTGGATGTAGAAGTTCGAGGCGCCGACGAGCCGCATGATCCCGATCTCCCGGCGTCTCGCGTACGCCGCCAATCGGATCGTGTTCGAGATCTGCATCAACGCGGCGATCAGCAGCAGGCCGGCCGAGATATAGGCACCCACCTGGACGCCTTCGAGGGCCTTGAACAACGGATCGAGGTACTGCCGCAGGTCCTGCACGTTGTCGACGCCGGGCAGACCGGCGACCGCGCTGACCAGGTTCTGGTACTGCTTCGGATCGCGGAGCTTGACCCGGAACGACTCCTGCATCTGGTCGACCGTGACCGTCGACGCGATCGGCGAGTCCTTGTAGAGCTTCTGGAACTGCGCGAACGCGTCCTTCTTCGACTCCCCGAAGACACCGTCGGGCGCGGTGTCCGGGTTCGACTCGATCACCTGGCGGATCCGGTTCTTCTGGTCCTGGGTCACCTCGGCGCCCGAGCAGCCGCGGCCGCCGGTGTCCTTGGTGCACATGAAGACCGAGATCTGGATCTTCCCGTACCAGTTGCCCTTCATCAGCCCGACCTGCTCGTTGGCCAGCAGCGCGCTGCCGAACAGTGCCAGCGAGACCCAGATAGTGACGACGACCGCGATCGTCATCGACAGGTTCCGCTTCAGGCCGATGCCGAGATCGGAGAGGATGTAGTTCAAACGCATTGTTCAGTCAGTCCCTACTCGGCGGCGGTCAGTGCTGGTAGCCGTAGACGCCACGCGACTCGTCGCGGACGACATGACCGTTCTCCAGCTCGATCACGCGCTTGCGCATCTGGTTCACGATCGACACGTCGTGGGTGGCCATCACGACGGTGGTCCCGGTCCGGTTGATCCGGTCGAGCAGCTTCATGATGCCCTCCGACGTCGCCGGGTCCAGGTTTCCGGTCGGCTCGTCGGCGATCAGGATCATCGGCCGGTTCACGAACGCCCGCGCGATCGCCACCCGCTGCTGCTCACCACCGGACAGCTCGTCGGGCAGCCGGTCCTGCTTGCCCTCGAGCCCGACCAGCTCCAGCACCTCGGGAACCGTCTTGCGGATGTGCGAGCGCGGCTTGCCGATCACCTGCAGCGCGAAGGCGACGTTCTCGGCGACCGTCTTGTTCGGCAGCAGCCGGAAGTCCTGGAACACCGTTCCGATCTGCCGCCGCATCTGCGGGATCCGCCAGCTCGCCAGCCGGTTCAGGTCCTTGCCGGCCACCATGATGTGGCCCTTGGACGTCCGGTGCTCACGCAGGACCAGGCGCAGGAACGTCGACTTGCCGGACCCGGAGGTACCGACCAGGAAGACGAACTCGCCTTTCTCGATCTCGACGTTGACGTTCAGCAGAGCGGCCTTGGTCTGGCCCTCGTACGTCTTGGAAACATTCTCGAAGCGGATCACGGGTTCATCCGGCCGTGGTCGGGAACAGGAAGCGACGCAGCGGTAACCACGTGGTGCACCGTACGCCACCAAGGCGGCCGCGCTCAGTCTAGGGGGTCTTCGACGCGCCGCCGATCATCCGCGATGGTCTGCAACGATTCGATCAATTTGTATATCCAGAGGTGGCAGCGTATATATACAGGGGCATACCGTCACCGATATGAAGACGGTGATCGATCTGGACGACCGTGCGCTGGAGCTGGCTGCGAAGGAGTTGGGGACCGTGACGAAGAAGGACACCGTCAACGCGGCACTGGAGTTCGTCGCCCGGCGACGAGAACGTATCGAGGCCCTGCTCGACGACCCGTACGGCATCGGCGTCGGCGGCGATATCGGCGACCCCGACATCATGCGCGGCGCACGTCGTTGAGCACTGTCACCACTGTCGGCAAGCTGTACCTGATCGACACCTCCGCACTCGCGCGCAGCAAGCACGAAGTGGTTCGGTCTGTCATCGCCGGCCTGATCGTTGACCGTGCCGCAGCGACCTGTGGCACGGTCGACCTGGAAGTCGGCTACTCGGGACGTAACCACGAGGAACACCTCCGGACCGCCGAACGGCGGAGATCCCTGTATGTCACGCTGCCGATCTCCGAATCGGTGGTCGAACGAGCGCGTGACGTGCAGACCCGGATGTCATCCCGAGGGCATCTGCGAGCCTTCGGCGTGGTCGACCTTCTGACCGCAGCTGTTGCCGAGCAGCACGGCGCCGTCGTGCTGCACTACGACTCCGACTTCGAGCACATCGCGGCCGTGACCGGGCAGCCGCAGCTCTGGATCGCACCCCGCGGTAGCTTGAACTGAGGTGTCAGGCCGGGGCGGGTGTCGCTCCGTTACCGGGGGCGGGCCGGGCGCCGGCTATCCGGGCTACGCCCGCGTCGGGTTTGCGGCCGGCGCGGCGGGCTGCTTCCACGTGGAGGCGGGCCAGCTCTACGGCTTGGCGGGAGACCGTGACGGTCTTCTTCTCAGCCATGCTCATCGTCTCCCTCGACGACCTCGATCTCGGCGTCTGCAATCTCAGCGTACGCGGCCGCGCCGACGCGGTCGATCGCCACGGCGGCGGTCAGCGCGGCGACCAGGTCGTAGTCCTCCGGTTGTAACAGCTCCGACCTCATCAGTGAGCGGAGCGTGACGACACCGGCGTCCGTGCCCGCCTCGTCGTCGGCGAGGATCTGCTCGACCGCCCAGCGCACCATCCGCATCGTCTCCTCGCGATGCCGCCAGGTGTCCAGCTCGCGGTCGGACTTGCGGGTCAGGTAGGCACCCAGCGCGACGCCACCGAGCGCCAGGAGCGGGCTCAGGGCCGTCATCACCACCCCGATGACCAGCATCCAGTCCGGAATCACCGACACACCCCCCAATCCATCGGGTTCCTCCACTGTTCTGCCACGTTGACCGGTCGATGATGTTACGTAGAAGCGTTCCATCCGCCACCGACAAAACGCGCGCCCCCGCGGTCGGCCGAGAGTTGTCCCAGAATGACAAGGAACGAGGTCACCGTGATCGACGAACCCGAGGCGTACGACGTGTTCGTCCAGGGGACGGTGTTCCTGGACATCGTGCTGACCGGACTGGAGTCCGCGCCGACGACCGGGACCGAGATCTTCGCCGAAGGCATGGGGTCGTGCCCGGGCGGGGTCGCGAACTTCGCGATCGCCGCCAGCCGGCTCGGTCTGCGCAGCGGCCTGGCCGCGGTCTTCGGTGACGACGTGTACGCCGATTTCTGCTGGCGGACGCTGGCCGACCAGGAGGGCGTCGACCTCTCGCATTCCCGCCGGATCGGTCACTGGCACTCCCCGGTCACCGTGTCGATGTCGATCGATCGGGACCGGGCGATGGTCACCCACGCCCACGAGGCGCCCGGCGACCCGAGCAAGCTGGTCGGTCCTGGGCTCAACACCCGGTCCGCGATCGTCCCGGTCGCCGACGATCTGCCCGACTGGGTCCAGCAGGCGAAGCAGTCCGGCGCGCTGCTGTTCGGTGACGTCGGCTGGGACCCGACCGACGAGTGGTCTCCGGCCGTGCTCGACGTACTGGACGGTTTCCACGCCTTCACCCCGAATGCGGCCGAGGCGATGGCTTACACCCGCACCGACACCCCGAAGGACGCGCTCCACAAGCTGGCCGAGCGGGTCCCTCTCGCCGTCGTCACGAACGGCGCGGACGGCGTACTGGCAATCGATTCCGAATCCGGTGAAGAGGAGCACATCCCGGCCCTGCCGGTGCGTTCCTACGACCCCACCGGCGCCGGCGACGTCTTCCTCGCCTCGCTCGTCCTCGGCACCCTCCGCGGCTGGCCGCTGGCCCACCGCCTCGCGTTCGGCAACCTCTGCGCCGGTCTGTCTGTCCAGCACTTCGGCGGTTCGCTGGCGGCGCCCGGCTGGGGCGACATCATCGACTGGGTCCGGGACCACAGCCGGCACCGCCCCGGCGACGTCGACCCCGAGATCCTCAAGCACTACACCTTCATCGGCGACGTCCTGCCGGCCGGCCCGGTGCCGATCGTCCGTCGCGCGTCGGCCACGATCGCCCGCCTCTCGGACGCCTGACTCCTCAGGCACCCGAAGGCGCTTGACCACGCTGCGGAAATCCCCGCGGCGAGAGCCCTGGGAGTCGTAGGGTCGAGGGACCCTACGGTTCTGGAGGCGGCGTGATGGGTGGGTTCAGCAGGCGGCAGGTGCTGGGGCTCGGCGGCGGGCTGGCGGCGGTCGCCGTGGCCGGTTGCGGGTCCAACTCGGGTCGTCCCAGCAGTGGCGACGGCTCCAAGGCGGCACTGTCGCAGTGGTACCACCAGTACGGCGAGGCCGGCACGCAGCAGGCGGTCGAGCGGTACGCGAAGGAGTACCCGGACGCGACCGTGACGATCCAGTGGTCGCCGGGCGACTACGACAAGAAGGTGGCCACCACACTGCTCACCGAGCAGGGTCCGGACGTGTTCGAGTACGGCAACGGTCCGACGATCGACATGATCAAGGCCGGCCAGGTGGTCGACCTGAGCGACGTACCGGGTGATGCGAAGGCGGACTTCACGCCGGCGCTGATCAGCCGGATGTCGTACCAGGGCAAGCTGTACGCGATCCCGCAGGTCGCCGACATGCAAATGCTCGTCTACCGCAAGAGCCTGCTCAGCGCGGCCGGTGTCCAGCCGCCGCAGACTGTCGACGAACTGCTCGACGCGGCGAAGAAGCTGACCACCGACAAGGTGAAGGGTCTGTTCGTCGGGAACGACGGCGGCGTCGGCGTACTCGGCGGGCCCGCGCTGTGGTCGGCCGGTCTCGACTACCTGACCGAGGACGGCAAGTTCGGCTTCGACGACCCGGTCGCGGCCGAGTCCCTGAAGAAGCTCCGCGAACTGTTCACGTCGAAGGCGCTGCTGCTCGGCGCCCCCGCCGACTGGTCCGATCCATCGGCGTTCACGCAGGGCCTGACCGCGATGCAGCTCACCGGTCTGTGGACCCTGCCCGCGATCGAGAAGGCGCTCAAGGACGACTACGGCGTACTCCCCTGGCCGAAGCTGAACGCCACCACCGGCGCCCCGAGCGTCCCGGTCGGCGCCTACGGCTCCTGCGTCAGCTCGAAGTCGAAGAACGTCGACGCGGCGAAGAAGTTCGTCAAGTGGCTGTGGGTCGACCAGACCGACAAGCAGCTCGACTTCGCCCAGGCGTACGGCTTCCACATCCCGGCCCGCAAGTCCCTCGTCGAGAAGGCCGAGAAGCTGAAGTCCGGCCCGGCCGCCGAAGCCGCCAAGTTCGCCAACGAGCACGGCCACGCCCAGACGCCGATCCTGTGGTCCCCCAAATCCGGTACGGCGTACTCCGACGCCCTGAACCGGATCATCCGCAGCGGCTCCGACCCGGCCACCGAGATCAAGGCGGTCAAGTCCGTCGTCGACGCCGAACTCAAGCGGATCAACGGCTGATGGACCTGCGCCCACTGACCCCGGACGACCTCGCGCTGATCGAGCTGGCCCGCCGTACCGTCGACGAGAACACCGACGGCCCCGACGGCATCTACACGATGGGTGCCGCCGTCCGCGCCGCCGACGGCCGCCTGTTCGCCGGTATCAACCTCTACCACTTCACCGGCGGCCCCTGCGCCGAACTGGTTGCCCTAGGCCACGCCCGAGCCTCCGGCGCCCGCGACCTCACCACCATCGTCGCCGTAGGCAACGAAAACCGCGGCCTCTTCGCCCCCTGCGGCCGAGACCGCCAAATCCTCCTCGACTACCACCCCGGCATCCGAGTCCTCCTCCCCACCCCCGAAGGCAACCGCTCAGCCCCAGCCACCGACCTACTCCCAGGCGCCTACCGCTGGGAACCGTGAGGCGACGACTCCGGGGTCAGGCGACCTTCCAGCTCCGATCACCGAGGGTCGCCACGAGGTCGACGGTCCCGCCCAGCGCAGTGACGTAGGCACGGATGATCTCGATGCCGGAGACCTCACCGCTCTCGATCTTCGAGATCCGCGCCTGTGAGACCTCAAGCAACTCGGCCAACCGGACCTGGGTGATCCCAGCGGCCTTCCGCATCTCCGCAAGCTGATGCCCGCGCACATACGCTTCGGTCCGCTCGCGCGCGGCCTGCTTCCCCGCCGCACGTTCCGCCGGCGTCCGCGGATCGACCGCCCTCGCCTTGGCCTTGACGTCTTCCCAGTTGGAGTATGTATTCATTTCACTCCTCCACTTTCAGTTCGATCAGGTGCTCGGCATACCGCTCGTCCGCCAGCGGAACCGCCAGGCGATACCAACTGTCCCATCGACCCGACTTGTCCCCGGCCACCAGGATGATGGCTTCGCGCATCGGATCGAAGGCGAAGAGCATCCGAATCTCGCTCTGGCCCGATGATGCCGGACGCAGTTCCTTCATGTTGTGAAACCGGCTGCTTTTCACCCGGTCAACCAATGGCCGACCGACTGCGGGCCCCTCATACGCCAGCAAATCAACCGCCCTCTCGATCAGGCCGGCTGACTCCGGGTCATCCTCACAGAGCTCCAGGTACCACGCCTCGACCGCGGAGTGAAGTCTGATTGTCCAACCCATCCACCAAATATAACCTATTGATCATATCCGTGAGGAACGCTCAGGGGAAGGCTGGGATGATGTCTTTGCCGTAGGCGGCGAGGGTTTCTTCTTTGGCGTCGTGCTGGAGGTAGACGGCGAACTGGTCTACGCCGAGAGCCTTGAGTTCCTCCAGGCGGGCGAGGTGGTTCTCGACCGGGCCGAGGATGCAGAAGCGGTCGACGACCTCGTCGGGGACGAAGTCGGCGTGGGTGTTGCCGGCGCGGCCGTGCTGGCTGTAGTCGTAGCCTTTGCGGCCCTCGATGTAGTCGGTGAGGGCCTTCGGTACGCCGCCGCTGTCGCCGTACCGCGAGACGATATCGGCCACGTGGTTGCCGACCATCCCGCCGAACCAGCGGGTCTGCTCGCGCTGGTGCTCGAGATCGTCGCCGACGTACGCCGGGGCTGCCACGCAGAACTTGATCGCGTCCGGATCCCGGCCGGCCTCCTCAGCAGAACGCCGTACCGCGGCAATCATCCAGGCCGCGATGTCCGGGTCGGCCAGCTGCAGGATGTAGCCGTCGCCGACCTGACCGGTCGCCGCGAGCGCCCTCGGCCCGTACGCCGCCACCCAGACCTCGAGCGCGCCGTCCTTGACCCAGCCGAGCTTCAGCTCCTGACCGCGATGGGTGACCGTCTCGCCCCGCGCCAGCGACCGGACCACCTCGACACACTGCTTCATGTCGGCGATCGTGCCGGGCTGCGCGCCCAGCGTCCGCAACGCCGAGTCGCCACGGCCGATGCCGCAGACCGTGCGGTTGCCGAACATCTCGTTCAGCGTGGCGAACTGCGACGCGATCACGGTCCAGTCCCGCGTCCCCGGGTTCGTCACCATCGGGCCCACGATCACGCGCCGGGTCGACGCCAGGATCTGGCTGTAGATGACGAACGGCTCCTGCCACAACAGATGCGAGTCGAACGTCCACACGTAGTCGAACCCGGCGTCCTCCGCCTTCACCGACAACTCCACCACCGCGGACGCCGGCGGATCACACTGGAACACCACTCCGAAGTCCACAGCTGCCCCCTAGACCAGGTACGTCGACAAGCCGCGCTTCAGGTACCGGCCACGACCCTTGCGGCCATGGTAGTTGCCATCAGCCACGATCACCTCGCCGCGCGAGATCACTGTGCCCACGCGGCCCTGGATCTCGACCCCTTCGTACGCCGAATAGTCCATGTTCATGTGATGCGTCCCGACCCCGATCCGCGTCGTACCGTTCGGATCGTAGATGACCAGATCCGCATCCGATCCCGGCGCGACGATCCCCTTCTGCGGGTACAGCCCGAACATCCGGGCCGGCGTGGTCGAGATCGTCTCCACCCAGCGCTCCAGCGACAACTGCCCGTCGACAACACCTTGGTAGATCAGATCGACCCGGTGCTCGACCCCGCCGATCCCGTTCGGGATCTTCGAGAAGTCACCGACGCCGAGCTCCTTCTGATCCTTCATACAGAACGGGCAGTGGTCGGTCGACACGATCGCCAGATCGTTGCTCCGCAACCCCTTCCACAGATCCTTCGCATGCGACTCGTGCTTGCTGCGCAACGGCGTGGAGCAGACCCACTTAGCCCCTTCGAAACCCGGCGCACCCAGCTGGTCCTCAAGCGTCAGGTAGAGATACTGCGGGCACGTCTCCGCGAAAACGTTGCGCCCGGCATCTCTCGCATGAGCCACTGCCTCCAGCGCCCCGCTCGCCGACAGGTGCACGATGTACAGCGGGCAGTCCTTCGCGACCTCCGCCAGCGCGATCGCCCGGCTGGTCGCCTCGGCCTCCAGCGCCGCCGGCCGCGTGATCCCGTGATAGATCGGATCGGTCTCACCCCGCGCCAGTGCCTGCTGCACCAGTACGTCGATGGCGATGCCGTTCTCCGCGTGCATCATGATCATCGCGCCGTTCTCTCGCGCGGTCTGCATCGCCCGCAGGATCTGGCCGTCGTCGGAGTAGAACACCCCGGGATACGCCATGAACAGCTTGAAACTCGTGATCCCCTCATCGACGACGAGCTGATCCATCGCCTTCAGCGCGTCGTTGTCCACGCCGCCGAGAATCATGTGGAACGCATAGTCGATATGACAGTTCCCCTCGGCCTTCGCATGCCACGCCGCAAGCCCGTCCTGTACGACGTCGCCCGTCTTCTGCACGGCGAAGTCGATGATCGTCGTCGTACCGCCCCACGCAGCCGCCCGGGTCCCCGTGTCGAACGTGTCACTGGCCGCCGTACCGCCGAACGGCAGCTCCATATGCGTGTGCGCGTCGATACCACCGGGAATCACATACTTGCCGGCGGCATCGACCACTTCGTCCGGTGTGATCGTTGCACTGAACAACGGATCGAGCAGGGCAACGATCTTCTCCCCCTGCACCAGCACATCGGCCAACTGCGTCCCGGTCGGCCCGATCACGGTCCCACCCTTGACCAGCAACGTCATTCTGGCTCCCTCTACGGCTTCGTCAGATCCCCGTAAGCGTCCGGCCGGCGATCCCGGTAGAACTGCCACCGGTCCCGCACCGTATCCAGCAGGCCGAGATCCAGATCCCTGATGATCAGCTCCGGGTCGTGGTCGTGCCCGACCTCCCCCACGAACTTCCCCTCCGGATCCACGAAGTACGACGTACCGTAGAAGTCGTTGTCCCCGTAGTCGGACTCGATCCCGACCCGGTTGATCGCCCCGATGAAGTACTCGTTCGCCACCGCCGAAGCCGGCTGCTCCAGCTGCCACAGGTACGCCGACAACCCGCGACTCGTCGCCGACGGATTGAACACGATCTTCGCCCCGGCGAGCCCGAGCGCCCGCCAGCCCTCCGGGAAATGCCGGTCGTAACAGATGTAGACCCCGATCCGCCCGACCGCGGTGTCGAACACCGGATACCCCAGGTTCCCGGGCCGGAAGTAGAACTTCTCCCAGAACCCCTTCACCTGCGGAATATGGTTCTTCCGGTACTTCCCCAAGTACTTGCCATCAGCATCGATCACGGCAGCGGTGTTGTACAACACTCCCGGCTGCTCCTGCTCGTACATCGGCAGCACCATCACGAGACCCAGCTCCGCCGCCAACGCCTGGAACCGCTCAGTGGTAGGCCCCGGCACGCTCTCGGCGTACTCGTAGAACTTGGGATCCTGCAACTGACAGAAGTAAGGCCCATAGAAAAGTTCCTGGAAGCAAATAACCTTGGCCCCAGCCTGCGCCGCCTGCCGCGCATACTCCTCATGCGCCTTGATCATCGACTCCTTGTCACCAGTCCAAGAAGTCTGCACCAACGCCGCCCGCACAACCTCTGCCACCAAAACCTCCCGAAGTCGCCGAGCACTCATCCTCCATCCGCACCCGAGGAGAGTCAACGGATCTACCAGGCGGGATCAGAGCGTGGTGATACGGGAATCTTCCCTGAGCACCCGGCCGCCGACCGTTGCGTGGGACGGCGGCAGGTGAGTGGTGTAGAGGTGCGAGCCGACGCCCTGGACGATGTGCAGGTCGCGGTCCAGCAAGGCTGTCAGTTGGGTGGCGGCGGAGCCGGTGGCCTCGTCCTCAGTGATGCCCATGGCGGGGGCGAAGGCTCGGGAGCGGAGGACGCCGGCGTCCTTGTCCTGCCAGGACCAGAGGTAGGTGTGACCTGCCGAGTAGGAGGCCGGGTCGGCGGCGACGACGTCCGCGGGGGTCGCCAACTCGGTCCAGTCCCAGGTGCTGCCCCAACTGCTGTCGGCTTGGACCGAGACCAGGTCACCGTCGAACGTGACGGGGATTTCGCCGGCTGGGGTCTGCAGGACAGGTACGGCGTGGCCCTGGCTGCGCAGCCACCAGGCGACGCCGACAGTCGGGTGACCGGCGAATGACATCTCGCCGGTGGCGGTGAAGATTCGGACGGCGCCGGTGGTCGCGTCGTCGACGTACACGGTCTCGCTGTAGCCGAGGTGGGCAGCCAATGCCTGCCGGTCGGCGGGTGCGACGAGGTGACCGGCGACGATGCCCAAAGGGTTGCCGAAGTTGCCGTCCGGGTCGGTGAAGACCGTGACGACGTCGACCGGGACAGCGGTCAAGGGTTCAGAGGACTGCGATGAGAACGATGACCACGACCAGCAGGGCGGCCGCGGCGGCAACGGCGAAGATGCGGCCGTTGGACTTGGGCTCGGCCGGGGCGGCGCCCTCGCTGACGAAGGCCTTGAACATCTGGGTGTTCGCGCCCGGGTCCTGCTCGTTCTCGGGAAGGTTCTGGTCTGCCATGGCTCCTGACCATACCCGCAGGAGGTGTCGGGAGCACTCACCAACGCCCCGGATGTACCATTTGGTACATGAGATTCGATCATGCGGTCACGATCCAGGCGCCGGCCGAGCGGGTGTGGGCGGTGTACAGCGATGTCGAGCGGTGGCCCGAGTGGACGCCGACGATCGAGAGTGTGGAGCGGCTCGACGAGGGACGCATCCACGTCGGGGCGCGGACGCGGATCCGGCAGCCGAAGCTTCCGGTGGCGGTGTGGGAGGTGACGGAGCTCGTGGAGGGCGAATACTTCGAGTGGATCTCCACCGGCCCCGGCATCAAGACGACAGGCGGTCACCGAGTCATCACCACGCCGGAAGGCACCGTTGCGACGGCGACGGTCATCCAGGAGGGGCCGATCGGCTGGCTGTTCGGCACGCTGTACGCCGGGCTGACGCGGCGCTACATCGCGACCGAGACCGAGAAGCTGAAGGAGTTCACGGAGCGGTGAGCCGGGACACCTTGCTCGGGGACGCGGTCGAGTATTTCGCGAAGAACGGGATCGGCGACGCCAGCCTGCGCGGAATCGCAGCCGGGATCGGGACCAGTCATCGAATGCTGATCTACCACTTCGGATCCCGCGAGGGCCTGCTGGCGGAGGTGGTCCGGACGGTCGAGCAGCAGCAACGCGACCTGCTCGAGGAGCTGACCGGACTGCCGGTCGCCGAGCAGTCGGAGCAGTTCTGGCGAAAGGTGACCGAGGCAACGTTGATCTACGGGCCCTTGTTCTTCGAGCTTTCCGCGCACGCGATGCGCGATCGGCCGCATACCGCTGAGCTGAAGGCGGACCTGATCAACGTCTGGCTACCGCCGCTGGTTGCCCTATGCATCAAAGCCGGCATCCCCGCGGACGAGGCGCCAACCTACGCACGCCTCGGACTGGCAGCGTCCCGCGGACTGCTCTTCGACCTACTACTGACAGGCGACAGGGCAGCCGTCGACGAGGCGTCCAAACTGCTCAATCGGCTGTTCGGCCTGCCTCAGTAGGCGAGTTGATCCAGCCGGCCACGATCGGCAGCCGCGACTCCCGCAGGACAGCGGCAAAAGCAAAGGGACGGTCGAGTACGACGTCCAACCGGCGCTCGTGGCGAGTCACCATCGCAGCCCGCGTCATCGCCATCGTCGTCACAGCCGCAGCCTCGAACCCGGTCGCGAAGAACCGCGCGAGGACCTCCTGCTTGGCCTGCCCGATGGCCAACGGCGCCGGGCTGATCGCGCTGAAGTGACCCCGTTCCCCAGGGTTCGAGGTCACCGCCGACAACCCGAACAGCTCCGCAGACTCCAACAGGTCATGCGACGACGAGACCTGGAACGACGGCAGCGACAACCGCACATCCGGCCGCGCGCTCGTCGTCTTCCCGATCTGCACCCCAGGCGCGACCTCACCGGATCCTTCGATCAACGCACTACCCGGTACGCCGTCCGCCGGCCGACCGGCCGCGTCCAGCAGCCCGCCGACGACATCCCCGGAACCGAGACCGAGCAGTACGTCGACATCCGCGTCACCACGCACCGTGATCACGGTCAGATCGTCGTACCGGCGTACGGAGTCGAGGTCGTGGTCGGTCCGCTCGAGCCAGTGCCAGGAACCGGCCCAGTCCCCCTGAAGGCGCTTGATCTGCTCGGTGAACGGGCGGGCCCAGGTCGTGCGGAGGCAGAGCGCTGAGGCGAGGACGAGCATCACGTCCGGGTCGATCACGACCGGCATCTCGCGGATCAGCCCGTCGGTGTGCTCGGTTGTCCACGCGTCGAGCTTCGGCTTGTCGACGGCGGACTGGCCGGTCAGCATCCCGACGACGGGAGCCGGGACGACCTCGCCGAAGGACTCGGCGAGTTTGAGCTGCTCGCTCACCCAGACGCCGAGCGCGGCGTGGAGATCGGCGGACTCGTCGAGCGCGTCGATCAGCTGGACGGCCAGCCGTGAGCCGTCAGCCGCGGCCACCTGGGCAGCCGCCGCGAGCTCAGCGCGGCCAGGTTCGTCGGCGGCGGTGGCGAGGATCGCCAGCAGCGGCCACAGGCCGAGCCCGGAGACAACCGTGTTCCCCGGCCCCAGGCTCCGGACCCAGCGGCCGGTCAGTTCGTTCACTGCACCAACGACGTCGGCATCCATGGGTTCCAGCCTGCCACGCCAGGCCAGCAGCCCGGACCTGCAGGCCATCACAACTGGTCCGACCAGCCGGAGCCCCGCGGGAAGCCGCGGAACGACGGCAATTGTGATGGCCTGGGAGTCCGGCCTGATCACGAGTATTTCCCGATATGACGCTGATTTTCATTTCGGCGGCGCGCTGACTCCTCGTTCGAACGCGCTCCGTTGTGTCAGGATTCCGCCCATGAGCGCCCCCTCCGACGTCGACGAAAAGGCCGAGACACCGCCGAAAGAACCGGCCGGGTCGTCGATCGCGTTCACCGCGACGCTGATCCTGCTGGTGGGTCTGGCCCTGTTCGGGCGCCGGATCTTCGCCGGCGTCTTCACCGACGAGGTCGTCCGCACCTGGGCGACCATGTTCGTCGGGGTGACCGTGCAGGCGCTGCCGTTCCTGGTGCTCGGTGTGCTGCTGTCGGCCGCGCTGACCGCGTTCGTCCCGCCGTCGTTCTTCGCGAAGGCGCTGCCCAAGCACCCGGCCCTCGCCGTACCGGTCGCGAGCGCGTCCGGAGTCATCCTGCCGGGCTGTGAGTGCGCCTCGGTGCCGGTGTCGGCGGCCTTGATGAGCCGCGGCGTCACGCCGGCGGCCGCGATCGCGTTCCTGCTGTCCGCGCCCGCGATCAACCCGGTCGTGCTGGCGTCGACCGCCGTCGCGTTCCCCGGGCAGCCGAAGGTGGTGGTGGCCCGCGCGGTCGCCTCGATCGCGATCTCGATGATCATCGGCTGGCTGTGGCTGCTGACCGGCAAGGGCAGCACCTGGCTGAAGATCCCGAAGAACCGGCACGCCGAGGGCACCGGCAAGCTCGAGGTCTTCCGCTCGTCGATGCTGCACGACTTCCTGCACGCGGGCGGCTTCCTGGTGGTCGGCGCCGCCGCCGCGGCCACGCTGAACGTGATCGTCCCGCGGTCCTGGCTCGACGCCGTCGCCAGCAACCTGCTGCTGTCGGTGCTGGTCCTCGGACTCCTCGCCGTACTGCTGGCGATCTGCTCGGAGGCGGACGCGTTCGTCGCGGCCAGCCTGAGCCAGTTCTCGATGACCGCCCGGCTCGCGTTCATGGTGGTCGGCCCTATCGTTGACGTGAAGCTGATCGCCCTGCAAGCAGGAACGTTCGGTCCGAAGTTCGCC
The DNA here is from genome assembly GCF_004348455.1 of Kribbella albertanoniae. Classification (GTDB taxonomy): domain Bacteria; phylum Actinomycetota; class Actinomycetes; order Propionibacteriales; family Kribbellaceae; genus Kribbella; species Kribbella albertanoniae. The sequence goes on along the minus strand of NZ_SMKA01000068.1, from coordinate 11,972 downwards.
ATCCGATTCGCGCCCGCCACGTTTGTGATCGCGATATTGGTCAGTCTCGGAGTGGGGTGGTGGTTGCTGTGAAGCGCAACGTAGCCGGTCTGGTGATCGTGTTCGTCGGGGCCGCGGTGGTCCAGCTCGCGGTGTCGAACACCTATCTGCGGTACGTCAAACCCGGCATGCGCTGGATGCTGCTCGCGGCCGGGCTGATCCTGATCGTGCTCGCGGTGGCCGACGTCCTCGCGGACACCCGCAAGAAGCCCGAGGGCGAGGAGCACGACCACAGCGGGGACGACGGACACGGCCACCACGGTCTGCCGAAGGCGGCCTGGCTGCTGCTGATCCCGATCTTCGCCCTCCTGGTCGTCGACCCGCCCGCGCTCGGCGCCGCGGCGGCGTCACGGCAGTCGCCGGTAGCCTCGAAGCCGATCCAACCCAAGAGCAACTCCTGGCTGGCGGACAACCCGCAAGGGGGCCCGGTCAACCTCGCGGTCCGCGACTACTCGGTCTGGGCTGTGTGGGAGAAGGAGAGCATGAAGGGCCGCTCCTTCTCGCTCACCGGCTTCGTGACGCCGGCCAAGAACGGCAACTGGTACGTGACCCGGATGGGTCTGACGTGCTGCGTAGCCGACGCCACGGCCTTCATGGTCGAGGCCCGCGGCCAGGCCGCACCGCCGAAGAACCAGTGGGTCACGGTCACCGGCGAGTGGGCCGAGCCGAGCAAGCGCGTCGACGGTGACGTAGCCGCCCTCACGGTCAGCTCGGTCAAGTCGGTCACCGCACCCGCCAACCCGTACGAGTAGCCCTCACACAACTGTGCGCCCATGCGTTCCATGGGCATGAAGCGCACAGTCGAGCCCAAGGTCCTCTACTTCGGTACGCCGGTCGTCCTGATCAGCACGCGGAATCCGGACGGCTCCACCAACCTCGCCCCGATGTCCTCCGCCTGGTGGCTCGGCTACCACGCCATGCTCGGGATGGGGACGAGCTCGCAGACGGTCAAGAAACCTCGTCGACCGCCCCGAGCTCGTCCTCAACCTGGTCGACCCGGAGATGGTCGCCGCCCTGGACCGGATCGCGCTGCTGACCGGTTCGGCGGAGATGTCGGACTCGAAGCGCGCTCGCGGGTACCGCTTCGAGCCGGACAAGTTCACCGCAGCAGGACTCACCCGTACGCCGGGCGCCGTGACCGGACTGGACACTGTCGAGGAGAGCCCGATCACGCTCGAGGGCCGGATCGAGGCGATCCACCCGATCGGCGGCCCCTCGGAACACCTCTGCGCACTCTCGATGAAGGTCGAGCAGGTGCAGGTCCGCGACGATCTGCTGATGAGCAACGACCGCTACATCGACCCGCTCCGCTGGGACCCGCTGATCATGAAGTTCACCGAATACTTCGCTGGTGGAGCTCCGGCGTACGAGTCGTCACTGGCTCGGGGATGGCAGATGCCACCCCTTCAGATCGCCCAGGACGTTTGATCACAGTGCACGCCATCCCACCGATGACCAGTACGGCGGCGATCGCCTGCTGCACGCCGACCGTTTCACCGCGCAGCAGCCAGGCGGCCGCCATCCCGACCACCGGCACCAGGAGCGAGAACGGCGCCACGGTGCTGGCGTCGTACTGGCGTAGCAGGTAGCCCCAGACACCGAATCCGAACAGCGTGGCCACGGCGGCCAGGTAGGCCAGCGCGCCGACCCCGGTGAGCTCGATCCCCCGGAGCGCATCGAGGTCGGCCCGCGGTCCTTCGGTGAGCAGCGACAACAGCGTCAGCGGTACGACGGCGACCGCGCTGACCCAGACCATGAACCTCAGCGTGTCCGGCGGCTTCGCGTACCGCGTGATCAGGTTGGAGACACCCCAGCACGCCCCGGCGAGGATCACCAGCGCGACCGCGCCCAGCGGTGCGGACAGACCGCGGTCGAGCATGATCAGCAGCATCCCGCCACACGCGATCGCGATCCCGGCGATCTGGGCCGGCCGCGGGCGCTCCCGCAGGACCGTGATCGCGAACAGCACGGTGAAGATCACCTGGCATTGCAGAACCAGCGACGCCAGCCCGGCCGGAACCCCGCGATCCATGGCGAAGAACAGCAGCCCGAACTTCGCGGCGCCGAGCGCGAGCCCGACCCCGATCACATAACGCCAGGCGACCCGCGGCAGGCCGAGAAAGAAGATTGCGGGGACGGCGGCAAAAAAGAATCGCAGCGCCGTGAAGAACAGCGGCGGGAATTCCTCCAGGCCGACCTCGATCACCACGAAGTTCACGCCCCAGGCGGTGGCGACGGCGAGCGCCAGGAGCAGGTCACGAGGTTTCATGCGGTCAGTCTGGTTCCGGATTAGACTTAAGCACCAGCACCGATTACTACCGCTGTCTCTGTAGGAGTGCTACATGATCGATCTCGGCCGGCTCCGAGCCCTGTACGCCGTCGCGCAGTACGGCTCGGTCAATCGTGCGGCCGAGGCGCTCGGCTACACGCCGTCCGCGGTATCGCAGCAACTGGCCAAACTCGAGCGCGAAACCAGGACCACCCTGGTCGAGCGGCAGGGCCGTGGGATCGCCCTCACGGACGCCGCGCTCCAGCTCGCCGCCACCGCGGCCCGTGTTCTCGAGTTGGTCGAGGATGCCGAGCTGACGCTGGAAGAGCAGCGTGGACAGGCGATCGGGACGCTCCGGATCGCGGCCTTCCCGACCGCCGCCCGCGGCTTACTGCCGACTGCGCTGAGCCGGCTGATCGTCGATCACCCCGAGCTCGACGTACGGGTGAGCGAGATCGACCCGTTCGAGGCCGTTGCCTCGGTCAACCGGGGCGACGCCCAGCTGGCGGTGGTGCACGACTGGCACAACACTCCGCTCGCGCTGCCCGAGGGCCTGTCCCGGCTCAAGCTCGGTTCGGATCCGGCCGACGTACTGGTGCCTGCATCCCATCGGCTGGCAGGTAAGGAGTTCGTCCGCGCCGAGGACCTGGTCGGCGAGCGCTGGATCTGCCAGATCCCGGGATCGATCTGCCACGAGTGGCTGCTCCGGACGATGCGCCGGGCGGGCGTCGAGCCCGATGTCGCCTATTCAGTGGCTGAGTACCAGACCCAGCTGGCAATGCTTGCCCGCGGCATCGGGATCGGCCTGCTGCCGCGGCTGGGCCGGGGGCCGGTGCCGGACGGAGTGGTCGCCGTACCGCTGCATCCAGTGCCGAGCCGCCGGGTCTATGCCGTCTGGCGGACCGTCACCTCGCGCCGCCCGGCACTGGTGGTCACCCTTGCTGCGCTCAAACAGGCTTGGCCTGAGCGCACTACCGCGTGACTACTTTACGCAACCCGTTGACAACACTCAGCGCCGATATTAAGTTCCTCTCAATTATCAGGAAACTTTCCTAATAAATTGGTCACTACCTCCCCGCCCTGATGTCCTTGGAGGCAGTCAATGATGCGCTCTCTCATGGCCGGCGTTCTGCTCGCTGCAGGCGCTCTGGTCCCAAGCGTCCCGGCCACCGCCGCCGTCCCGGCACTGGTCGCGGACACCCCAGTATCGCGGAACGGCCAGCTGCGTGTCTGCGGTCTGAAGCTGTGCAACCAGAACAACCAGCCGGTCCAGCTCCGTGGGATGAGTACGCACGGAATCCAGTGGTATTCGAGCTGCATCAAGACCGCTTCGCTCGACGCCCTGGCCTACGACTGGAAGGCCGACATCCTGCGCATCTCGATGTACATCGCGAAGGATGACGGTGGTTACGAGGCGGACCCGCGCAAGTTCACCGACATGGTGCACAGCTACATCGAGGAGGCCACCAAGCGCGGGATGTACGCGCTGGTCGACTGGCACCAGCTCGACCCGGGCGACCCGAACCTCTACACCGCCAAGGCCAAGACGTTCTTCGCCGAGATCGCGGAACGGCACAAGAACAAGAACAACATCATCTACGACATCGCCAACGAGCCCAACGGCGTCAGCTGGGCGCAGGTGAAGTCGTACGCCGAGCAGGTGATCCCGACCATCCGGGCCAGGGATTCCGACAGCGTGATCTTCGTCGGCACCAACGCCTGGTCGTCACTCGGCGTCTCCGATGACCGCGACGAGTCCGACGTCGTCAACAACAAGATCAACGCCCCGAACCTGATGTACACGTTCCACTTCTACGCCGCGTCGCACAAGCAGGAGTACTTCGACGCCCTGTCCCGTGCGTCCACCAAGATCCCGCTGTTCGTCACCGAGTTCGGAACGCAGAACTACCTCGGTGAGGGCGCCAACGACTTCACCTGGTCGAAGAAGTACCTGGACTTCCTGAAGAGCAAGCAGATCGGGTGGATCAACTGGAACTTCTCCGACGACTGGCGCAGTGGCGCCGTCTTCAAGGAAGGCACCTGCTCCGGGAGCAGCTTCACCGGTACGTCGAAGCTGAAGGAAGCCGGTATCTGGATCCGTGAACGCGTGATCAACCGCAGTTTGTAAAGCAGTAACCCCGCCCCCCGCCCCAGCAAGAGGAGGAACCCCTCCATGATTCGTTCCCTGTTGGCCGGTGCACTTCTGACCGCGGCCACCCTGATCCCCACCACCGCCCCCGCAACCGCGGCTCCGGCCGCTGACACCCCGGTCTCTCGCAACGGCCAACTGCACGTCTGTGGCGTGAAGCTGTGCAACCAGAACAATCAGCCCGTCCAGCTGCGCGGTATGAGTACGCACGGCATCCAGTGGTACGCCAACTGCGTCAAGACGGCGTCCCTCGACGCATTGGCCTACGACTGGAAGGCCGACATCCTGCGCATCTCGATGTACGTGCAGGAAGGCGGGTACGAGACCAACCCGCGCAAGTTCACCGACATGGTGCACGGCTACATCGAAGAGGCCACCAAGCGAGGCATGTACGCGCTGGTCGACTGGCACCAACTCGACCCCGGTGACCCGAACGCCAACCTCTCCAAGGCCAAGACCTTCTTCACCGAGATCGCCGACCGGCACAAGAACAAGAACAACATCATCTACGACATCGCCAACGAGCCCAACGGCGTCAGCTGGGCCGGTATCAAGTCGTACGCCGAGCAGATGGTGCCGGTGATCCGGGCCAAGGACGCCGACGGCGTGGTCTTCGTCGGCACCCACGGCTGGGCCTCGCTCGGGGTCTCCGACGGCCGCACCGAAGCCGACGTCGTGAACAACCCGGTCAACGCGACCAACCTGATGTACACGTTCCACTTCTACGCCGCGTCGCACAAGCAGGAGTACTTCGACGCCCTGTCCCGGGCCTCGTCGAAGATTCCGATCTTCGTCACCGAGTTCGGCACCCAGACCTACACCGGTGACGGCGGCAACGACTTCACCTGGTCGCAGAAGTACCTGGACTTCCTGAACAGCCGGCAGATCGGCTGGACCAACTGGAACTTCTCCGACGACTTCCGCTCCGGCGCAGTCTTCAAGCAAGGCACCTGCGCCGGGAGCAACTTCACGGGTACGTCGGTCCTGAAGCCGGCCGGCGTGTGGATCCGGGAGCGGATCCGGAACCGCTAGCTGAACACCTGCTCGCGTGAGCTCTGCCCCGGGCTCACGCGAGCACTCGCCGGCCGCACCGCCCCGCGGCCGGCGGGGACGTCGACCAGCGCCCGCAGCTTGGCCTCGGTCTCCGCATCGGCCGCGGTGTAGACGTTCATCCGGGTCTGACCCGCCTGCGACAGCCACATGATCGCCGGATCCACCCGCAACAGCCCTGCCTCGGGATGGTCGAGGATCTTGTCGTGGGCAGTCGGCGCAGCGACGTCGTACCGCTCCCACATCGCCGCGAACTTCGGCGACCGGGCCAGCAGCACCTGGGTCAGCTCCTGCCAGGATGCCTCGTTGAGGTGGTTGGCCAGGGCCGCACGGTAGGCAGCGACCATGTGCAGCCTGGTGGTCTCCGCGTCGACGAACATGCAGTGCCATTCGGCGGAGACGAAGTTCAGCCAGAGGATGTTGCGCTCCTCGACCGGGACCTGCCGCAGGTCCAGCACCACCTGGCAGTAGGCGTCGTTGAACGCGAGGATGTCGTACCGCTCGTTCAGCACCAGCGCCGGGTACGGCGAGACCGCGTCGAGCGTCCTCTGAACCGACGGCGGCAACAGGGCGTCCTCCCCCGGCGCCGGACCGAACCGCAGCCCGGCCAGCGTGTAGAGGTGGTTCCGCTCCAGCCGGTCCAGCCGCAGCGTCCCGGCGACCGCTTCCAGCACCTGTGCGGACACGTTGATGTCCCGCCCCTGCTCGAGCCAGGTGTACCAGGTCACCCCGACCCCGGCGAGCAGGGCAACCTCCTCGCGCCGCAATCCCGGCGTACGGCGGCGGAGTCCTGGAGCGAACCCGACTTCTTCGGGCTGGATCCGCTCACGCCGGGTGCGCAGGAACACGCCGAGCTCTCGTCTCCGTGCGTCCATGGTCTTATGGTGCACTGCCGCGCAACCTGGTGCCAGGTGGTGTCAGTACCAGGATAACCAGGCTCTCACCACCAGGATCCAGCCGCGCGCACCCTGGTACCCATGACTGACCAGCTCACCGCCACCCGAACGCCGGCAGCCTCGCTGGCACCGGCGGCGCTCACCTCGCTGCTCTTCGGCTCGCTGCTGCCGATGCTCTCGTTCTTCATGATCAACGTCTCGCTGCCCGCGATCGGTGCCGACCTGCACGCCAGCGCCGGTGAGCTCCAGCTCATCGTCGGCGCTTACGGCATCGCAGTCGCCACCCTGTTGGTGGTCGCGGGCCGCCTCGGCGACGGCTACGGCCGCCGCCGGCTACTGCTGGGCGGACTGGCCGGGTTCGTCGTGGCGTCCGTGATCTGCGCCTTCGCTCCGTCGGTCTGGGTGCTGCTGATCGCTCGGGTGATCCAGGGCGCGTCGGCCGCTGCGGTCACGCCGCAGGTGCTGGCGTCGATCACCAGCCTGATGACCGGCGAGCACCGCGCCCGCGGGATGGCGCTGTTCGGTGTCGCCAACGGAATCTCCGCCGCACTCGGCCAGATCCTTGGCGGTGTGCTGGTCGACGCGAACCCGTTCGGGCTCGGCTGGCGCTCGATCTTCGTCGTCCTCGCACTGGGCGGCCTGCTGGCGCTCATCGCCATCGCAGCGTCCGTTCCGGACACCAAGGCGGCTGCAGCTCACCGAGTCGACCTTGTGGGTGCTGCACTGCTCGCAGTCACGCTGGTACTCCTCCTGCTGCCCCTCACCGAGGGCCGCGCACTCCACTGGCCGCTCTGGACGTGGCTCAGCCTGGCGGCCGTCGTACCGGCTGTTGGGCTGTTGGCTTGGCACCAGCGTCGTACTGAGCGGGCTGGGCATGCGCCACTGATTCCGCCGTCGGTACTGCAGCACCGCGCGATGCGGATCGGTCTGCTGATGGCCGTTGGGTTCTTCACCAGCTTCGGCGGCTTCATGTTCGTCTTCGCCCTCGCCACCCAGGCCGGCGCCCACATGACCGCCCTGGAAGGCGGTCTGAGCCTGCTGCCACTGGCCATCGGCTTCCTGATCACCTGCATCTGGGGACCAGCTCTCCAACGCCGGTACGGCGTCGCCATGGTCGTCTGGGGCTGGACCATCCAGGCGGGCGGTTACGTACTGCTGGCGGCCGCCGCACTGGCGCTCTGGCCGGACGTGACGGTCCTGAAGCTCGCCCTGCCCATGCTGGTGATCGGCTTCGGCGGCGGACTGGTCATGATCCCCCTGATCGGCGTAGTCGTCAGCCAGGTCCCCCCAGCCCAAGCAGGCCTAGGCAGCGGCATCCTCCTCACCAGCCAGCAAACCTGCCTAGCCCTAGGCGCCGCCACCGTAGGCACCGCCTTCCTAGCCCTGGCCAACACCCCCTGGGGCCACGGCGGCGCCCTAGCCGGCACAGCCCTAGCCCTAGCCGCCGTAGCCATCCTCATGGCCCCCATAACCAACCAACTCCGCCGCCCCTAACCCCCACCTTGAGCACCCACCAACCACCGCCGAGGCCTGAGAGTGGCTGAACGGTGCTCAAGGTGGCAGGGCGGGCCGACCTTGAGCACCGACTGACCATCACACCGCACCGAACGTGGTCGACGCGTGCACAAGGTGCCGGGGCGGGCGGACCTTGAGCACGGGCTGACCATCGCCCGGGGCACGACGTGGTTGACGGGTGCACAAGGTGGATCGGGGATGGACGGGTTGGCGCATAGCATTCGGCGTGGAGGTGGGGGATGGCGCCGAAGCATGCACCCGACAACCCGCGGGCTCGGACTGCCGACCGCGTGCTCACGAGGCTCGGCTCGATCGTCACCAACGTGGTCTACCCGCTGGTGGCTGTGGGTTTCCTCGTCTTCGTGATCGCCGATCTGCCGGACATGTTGCGGGTTGCGCGCGACGAAGGCATCGCCGGGACGTTCACCGTGACGCGCACGGAGTGCCGGTCCTGGTACGAGAAGGGCGGCTGCAGCACGTACGGCGACTTCATCAGCACCGACGGCACCATCCGTCAGACGAACGTGCTCTTCGAGAACAACCCTGGCACTGTCGGCACCCAGATACCCGGTCAGTACCTTCGGGAAGATCCGCCGATGATCTACGCGCAAGGATCGGGTCAGTGGAAGTTCTCCGTGGCGATCGGGCTCGCGGCGGTTGGGTATCTGGGGTACTGCGTGTGGCGGTTGGTGTGGCGGCGGCCGGCTACCAGTGAGCTGGACGAGTGACGGCTGCTGGGAGCTTGGTCTGGGCGTTGCCTTGGGCGGCGTTGACCTGGGACTGGGTGAGGAAGAGGGCGTTGGTCAGGTCGGCGCCTGAGAGGTTGGTGTCGCGGAGGTCGGCACCGATGAGGTCTGCGCCGCGCAGGTTGGCGTTGGTCAGGTCGGCGGCTATCAGGTAGGCGCCGCGGAGGTTGGCGTTCGACAGGTCGGCGCCGCGGAGGCGTTTGCCGATCAGGTCGGCGCCTCGGCGTTCCTTCGACTTGGGTTGCTTGCCACGGACAACCGTGCTGGTTTTGAGCAGGAGCTCGTTGACGACGGCTCGCTCGGCCATCACGTCAACGCCGGCGAGGTCCGTCGTACGACTCACGTCCTCGACCCGGGCGAGCGCCGTACGGAGGTCTGCGTGGAGGGACTCGGTTCCCTTGTAGGTAAGGGCTTCGGTCAGATACCAGAGCAGTTCGTGCAGCTGCCGGAGGATCGGCAGGGCCGCGAACATCTCGGCCCCCGGCTGCTCCCGCCAGCTCTTGCCGGCGCGGCGGGAGATCTCCTGGCCGGCGCCGAAGCAGTCGTACACCGTGCAGCCCTGGAAGCCCTTGGGCCGCAGCTCGGTGTGGATGCGGCACCGGAAAGCGTCGTCGAGATTCCGGCAGGCCTCGCCCGCCGGCTTGTCGATGGCGAAGTCGGCGGACTTGCTGAACGTCAGTGCCACACAGCAGAGCCCGAAGCAGCTACTGCAGTCCGCCCTGAGCTCAGTTCTGGTCGGCAACTGTCTGGCCGGTACGGCGCCAGCGGATGCCGGCCTCGACGAAGTCGTCGATCTCACCGTCGAAGACACCCGAGGTGTTCCCGGACTCGAACTGCGTCCGCAGGTCCTTCACCATCTGGTACGGGTGCAGGACGTAGGACCGCATCTGGTCGCCCCACGAACCCTGTACGTCGCCACGCAGCGAATCCAGGTGGGCGCGTTCCTCGGCCTTCTTCAGCGCGAGCAGCTTGGCCTTCAGGATGACCATCGCGGAAGCCTTGTTCTGGAGCTGGGACTTCTCGTTCTGGCAGGAGACCACGGTGCCGGTCGGGATGTGCGTGAGCCGGACCGCGGAGTCGGTCGTGTTGACGCTCTGACCACCCGGGCCGGACGACCGGTACACGTCGACTCGGATCTCTTCGTCCGGTACGTCGATCTCATCGGTCTGCTCGAGCACCGGGACCACCTCGACCGCGGCGAACGACGTCTGCCGCCGGCCCTGGTTGTCGAACGGCGAGATCCGGACCAGCCGGTGCGTCCCGGACTCCACGCTCAGCGTGCCGTACGCGTACGGCGCCTTGACCGCGAAGGTGGTCGACTTGAGCCCGGCCTCTTCGGCGTACGACGTGTCGTAGACCTCGGTCGCGTAGCCGTGCCGCTCGGCCCAGCGCAGGTACATCCGCTGCAGCATCTCGGCGAAGTCCGCGGCGTCGACACCACCGGCGCCGGAGCGGATCGTGACCAGGGCATCGCGCTCGTCGTACTCACCCGAGAGCAGCGTGCGAACCTCGAGGGACTGGATCAGCTTCGCGACCGAGGCGAGCTCCTTCTCCGCCTCCGCGATGCTGTCGGGGTCGTTCTCCTCGCGGGCGAGCTCGATCAGCACGCCGACGTCCTCGATCCGCGAGCGCAGCCCGGTGACCCGGTCGACATCGGCCTCCAGCCTGGACAGCCGTGACGTCACCTTCTGCGCGTTCGCCTGGTCGTCCCACAGGTCCGGCGCGGCCACCGCCTCGCCGAGCTCGGCGATCTCCGCACGCAGGGCAGGGAGATCGAGCACCTTCTCGATCGAGGTCAGCGTCGCGTCGAGCTGCTTGAGCTCAGCGTCAAAATCCAGTCCAGCCACAACAATGCAGCGTACCCGCTAACCCCTCGGCGCCGTTAAACCGTTTCCCAGGCCGTTTCTGAGAACGGCGAACACCTCGGCCACCATCTCCTCCAGCTTCCGCTGCGCCTCGACAAGCTCGTCCTGCGACGCGTTGTCCGGAAGGATCCGCATCAGCTCGTCCTCCAACGTGTTCTGAGCAGCGGCGTACTGGGCCGCGAGCAGGCGGTTGCGCAGCCGATCGTCGGATCGCTCCTCGAGCGCTCTGGCCAGAAACCGCACCAGCTCATCGACGTACAGACGCCGCCGCGCGAGCAACGCCGGGCTGCTTTCGATCGTCCGGACGAACTGCTTCCAGGTCGCCAGATGCCCGACCTCCAGCCGCTCCCGGATCATGGCCAAGTAGTGCGCCTCGAGCACGTCGAGCGGATCCCCGGCGGACTCGTGGATCGCCCGCGCCGGCCCGACCCACCAGCCCTTCTCGTCGAAGAACAGATCCTCCTTCGCCGGGAAGTGGTTGAACACGGTCTGCACAGCGACATCCGCGGCCTGCGCGACCTCCGCCACGGTCACCGCCTCGAACCCGCGCTCGAGGAACAGCTGCGTCGCGACCGCCGAGATCGCCGCCTTCGTCTGCTGCTTCTTGCGTTCCCGACGCCCGAGCTCCATTGGACAACCGTAGAGCATCCTGATTTACTGAACCCAATCTTGTAGCGACTACATTTTTGGAGTTCATACAATGACCATTCTCGTCACCGGCGGTCGCGGCGCGATCGCCCGCGCCGTCACCACCGGTCTGACCGCCGCCGGCCAGGACGTCCGGATCGCCAGCCGCGAGCCCGCCGACCTCGGCCCAACCGCCGTCGCGTACGACCCTTCCGACCCGACACCCGCTCTCGAGGGCGTCAGCCAGGTCTTCCTGTACGCCGACCCCGCGTCCGCACCGGCCTTCGTGGCCGCCGCCGACGCCGCCGGGGTGAAGCAGGTCGTCCTGCTCTCCTCGTTGTCCGCGGCCGGTGGACCCGACGACCCCCACGCCAGGACCGAGCGGATCATCGCCTCCGGCGGCTACGCCACCACGCGGATGCAACCCGGCGCCTTCATGAGCAACGCCAAGTTCTGGGCCTACCAAGTGCGCGCAACCGGCCAGATCCGGCTCCCCTACCTCGACGCCGAAGAGGCCCCGATCCACGAGCAGGACATCGCCGACGCCGTACTGCGAGTCCTCCTCGACGGGCCCGGCCACGGTCACGACGACCGCGCCTACCCCCTCACCGGCCCCGAGTCGATGACCCGCCGCCACCAGATCGCCCTGGTCACCCAAACCACCGGCGTCCCCATCGAAGCCGTCGACCTAACCCCCGACCAGGCCCGAGCCGAGATGCAAATGCGAGACGCAGGCCAACGCGAGACCCTCTTCGCCTACTGGGCCTCCCGCGTCGGCTCCCCCCACCCGATCGAGCCAGGCGTCGAGCTCCTAAC
>NZ_SMKA01000067.1 GCF_004348455.1 Kribbella albertanoniae | reverse complement strand
GGGTTAGGGCCAATCGATGCTCAGGTACTGGGTTTCCTGGTACTCGTGGAGGCCGGCTCGGGCGCCTTCGCGGCCGAGACCGCTCTGCTTGACGCCGCCGAAGGGGGCTGAGGGGTCGGAGACGAGGCCGCGGTTGATGCCTACCATGCCGACGTCGAGGGACTCGCTGATGCGGATCGCGCGGCCGAGTTCGCCGGCGTAGACGTAGCCGGCCAGGCCGTATTCGGAGTCGTTGACCCGGGCGATCAGTTCGTCGTCGGTCGACCAGGTGGCGATCGAGGCGACCGGGCCGAAGATCTCCTCGGTGAACAACGTCGAGTCGTCGGGGACATCCCGCAGTACCGTCGGCGCGTAGAAGTGCCCAGCAGCAGCCGGTACGGCGGCCTGGTGCGTGACGCGGGCACCGGACGCGAGCGCTTCGTCGACAACCTTCGTGACGCGCTGGACCGCGGAGTCCGAGATCAGCGGTCCGATCTGCGCGCCTGCCGAATAGGGGCCGACGGCAAGCTTCTCCACCTCGCGACCGAACAGTTCGGTGAACCGGTCAGCGACATCCGCATGGACGTAGAAACGGTTGGCCGCCGTACAAGCCTGCCCGCCGTTGCGGAACTTCGCGATCATCGCGCCCGCCGCCGCCTGCTCGAGATCGGCGTCCTCGGTGACGATGAACGGCGCGTTGCCACCGAGCTCCATCGCGGTCACGACAACCCGGTCGGCCGCCTGGCGCAGCAGCGCTTTGCCGACCGGGGTCGATCCGGTGAACGAGATCACCCGCACCCGCGAGTCAGCCAACCACGTGGACACCACACCGGCCGCGTCCGTGGTCGTCACGACAGTCAGAACCCCAGCAGGTACGCCGGCCTCCGTGAGCAGCTCGGCGATCGCCAGCGCGGTCAGCGGGGTCTCGGCCGCCGGTTTGAGCACCGCCGTACAGCCCGCGGCGAGGGCCGGGGCGATCTTGCGGGTCGCCATCGCGGCCGGGAAGTTCCACGGCGTCACGAGCGCGGCGACACCGATCGGTTTGGCCGTGACAATCGTCCGTACGCCGCCGGCCGGAGCCGAGCCGTAGTCACCACCTGGACGGACCGCCTCCTCGGCGTACCAGCGGAAGAACTCCGCGGCATACCCGACCTCGGCCAAGGCGTCGGCCCGGGACTTGCCATTCTCCCGGCAGATGAGTTCGGCCAGCTTCTCGCGGTCGCGCAGCATCAGCTCGAAGGTCTTGTGCAGGATCTCGGAGCGGGTTCGTGGCGCCGTGCGAGCCCAAGCAGGGAAGGCGTTCGCGGCCGCATCGACAGCCTTGACGGCATCTGCCGTCGTACCGTTGGGAACCTCACCGACGACGGTCAGATCGGCCGGATTCAGCACCGTGATCATGAGATCTCCCGCAGCGACGCGACGACGATCTCCAGGGCCTCGACCAGCAGGTCGTCACTGATCGTCAGCGGCGGCAGGAACCGCAGCACGTTGCCGTAGGTACCGCAGGTCAGCACGATGATTCCTTGCTGATGGCAAGCAGTTGCGACCGCCTTGGCCAGCTCCGGCGCAGGCACAGACGTCCCCGGCTGCACCAACTCGACCGCGATCATCGCGCCCCGGCCGCGGACGTCGCCGATCCGGTCGTCCTCCTTCTGCGCGAGCAGCAGCCGCGGCTTGATCAGCTCTTCGATCTGCCGCGCCCGCGCCACCAATCCGTCCGCCTCGATCGTCTCGATCGCCGCCAGTGCGGCCGCGCACGCCAGCGGGTTGCCGCCGTACGTGCCACCGAGGCCACCCACCTGCGGCGCGTCCATGATCTCGGCTCGGCCGGTCACCGCCGACAACGGCAGCCCGCCCGCGATCCCCTTGGCGGTCGCGACCAGATCCGGTACGACGCCCTCGTGGTTGCAGGCGAACAGGTCGCCGGTCCGCGCGAACCCGCTCTGCACCTCGTCGGCCACAAAGACCGCACTGTTGGCCCGGCACCACTCCGCCAGCGCCGGCAGGAAACCGGGAGCCGGTTCGACGAAGCCGCCCTCGCCCTGGATCGGCTCGATCACCACGGCCGCGACCTCGGTCCCGCCGACCTGCTTCTCGATCACGTCGAGCGCGCGGGCCGCGGCGGTTGCGCCATCCAGCCCGCCATCGCGGTACGGGTACGAGACCGGTGCGCGGTAGACCTCGGCCGCGAACGGGCCGAAACCGCGTTTGTACGGCTGGTTCTTGGCCGTCATCGCCAGGGTCAGGTTGGTCCGGCCGTGGTAGGCGTGGTCGAAGACCACGACGGCCTGCCGCCCGGTGTAGGCGCGCGCGATCTTGACCGCGTTCTCGACCGCTTCGGCTCCCGAGTTGAACAGCGCGGTCCGCTTGTCGTGATCGCCGGGCGTCAGCCGGTTCAGCGCTTCGGCGACGGCGACGTACCCCTCGTACGGCGTGATCATGAAGCAGGTATGGGTGAACGCGTCGGCCTGCGCCTTGACGGCCTCGACCACCCGCGGCGCCCGCGCACCGACGGTGGTGACCGCGATCCCGGACCCGAGGTCGATCAACTGGTTGCCATCGGCATCGACCACTACCCCGCCATCGGCGGCGACCGCGAAGACCGGCAGCGTCGTCCCCACGCCGGCCGCGACCGCGCCTTGTTTCCGTGCCATCAGCCCGGCCGAGACCGGCCCCGGGATCGCTGTCGTCAGGATGCGTCGCTGTTCGATCGTCATCCTCCCAGTCTTCGGCGACCGCTCTATGCTGTCCAATACTTGTCCTGCACGAATGGCATGCCTGGGAGGCATAGAGTGGAGCTGCGAACTCTGCAGTACTTCGTGCAGACCGTCGACGCCGGCACGGTCACCGCTGCAGCGGATCGTCTACACATCACCCAGCCCGGTCTGTCTCGGCAGCTCCGCCAACTCGAGCAGGAGCTCGGCGTGGAGCTCTTCCACCGCACCGGCGGTCGTCTGACGCCCACCCGGGCCGGCCAAGCCCTCCTCCCCCTGGCGCGCGAGGTGCTGGAACGCGCCGATGCACTCCGGGTCGCCGCGACCTACCAGGCCCAGGGCCGCCTCGACCGGATCACCATCGGCGCTCCCCTGACCACCTTGCGGGATGTGGTCGCCCCCTTCATCGCCACGCTGGATACCGACGACCCGACCCCCGAGGTCTTCCAGGCCGACGGCCAGACGGCAGCCGAGGTGCTGGGCCGCGGTGCAGACCTGGCAGTGACCAGTACGCCGGCCAGAGCGCCGTACGAGACTCAGACCCTGGCCGTACTCCCGGTCTGGGCCTGCGTCCCGAGCCACCACCCCTGGGCCAACCGCAAACGCATCCAGCTAGCCGAACTGGCCGACGTACCGCTCGTCCTGCCGCCGCCCACCTTCACGTCACGCATCTCACTGGAAGCGGCACTGCGCCGAAACGGACTCTTGTACGGCGCCGCCGTGGAAGCCGCCGATGGCACAGTCGCCCAGGCCCTCGCAGCGGCCGGTCGCGGGGTCGCCGTGGTCTCCGACGACCCCCAGTTCGACCTGCACCCGCTCCCGATCCGCACCAGCGACGGCAACCTCTCCGTCCGCCTCGTCAGCGCCTGGGACTCCCGCCACCCAGCCCGAGCCGCCCTGGCCACCATCGCCGACCGCCTCAGCCAGTTCGTCACCGCCCGCTATGGATCTTCCTAACAACAGGACGTATACGCCGATCCGTAGCCGCCGCCGTCGCTGGTGAGCGTGGCGGCGACGACTAGTAGACCTATACGTCCTGTCGGTCAGCCCTTGACGGCGCCTTCTTCGACGCCCTTGAAGAAGAAGCGTTGGAGGGTGGCGAAGACGATCACGATCGGGATGAACGCGATCATGGTGCCGGCGGCGATCAGGCGGGGGTTGTTGCTGAAGGTGCCGGAGAGGTACTGCAGTCCGACGGTGAGGGTGTATTTGTCGGGATCCGTCAGGACGATCAGCGGCCAGAGGAAGTCGTCCCAGGCACCGATGAAGGCGAAGATCGCCACCACGCTGATGGTTCCGCGGACCGAGGGCAGGCCGATGAAGAGGAACCGTTGCCACGCGTTCGCACCGTCCACGATCGCGGCCTGGTCGACCTCGATCGGGAGTGAGCGGAAGGCGTTGTACATCAGCAGCACGTTCAGCGCGCCGATCATGCCGGGCAGGGCGACACCGAACAGCGTGTTCGCCAGGCCGAACTCTCGGACCGTCACGTACTGCGAAATGATCGTGACCTCACCCGGCAGCACCAGGGTGGCCAGGAACAGCCCGAGTACCAGCTTGCGGCCCTTGAACTGCAACCGCGAGATCGCGAAGCCGGCCAGTGACGCGCCGATGACGTTGCCTCCGACAACCAGTACGGCGACCACCAGCGAGTTCCGCGCGTAGTCCCAGACCGGGATCGTGTCGGCGACCGCCTTGTAGTGGTCGAAGGTCGGCTGCGACGGGAGCAGCCGCGGGATCCGGGTGTAGATGTCTTCCCCGGAACCCTTCAGCGAGGTCGACAGCTGCCAGAGGAACGGCCCGATCGTGATCAGCAGCACGAACACGAGCAGGACGTACCGGGCCACCTTCTCCCGCGGCGACACGGTGTTGAATCCGAAAGTCCCGCTCCGCCGCCGCTTCGGCGTACCAGGCTCCGGAGGTACGGCGACCGGCCGCGCCGGGTCAGTCACGACCGTCATGCTTCCGCACCCCTTCTGTTGAGACGGGCCAGGACGAGCATCGGGACGACGGTGACGAAGAACAGCACGATCGACAGCGCCGAGGCGTAGCCGAGGTTGCCCTCGAAGCCCTGGCTGTACTGCTGGATCAGCATCACGACCGAGTTGTCGCGACCGCCCGGACCGCCCTTGCCACCACTCAGGATGAACAGCTCGGAGAAGACGCGCAGCGCCGACACCGAGATCAGGATCGAGATCAGGATCATCGTGCCGCGGACGCCGGGGATCGTGATGTGCACGAACCGCCGCAGCGCATTCGCACCGTCGACCGCCGCCGCCTCGTGCAGTTCACGGCCGACGTTCCCGAGGGCGGCCAGGTAGATAATCATGTAGTACCCCAGCCCCTTCCAGATCGTCAGGCTGATCGCACTCAGCAGCAGCAACCACTGGTCGGACAGGAACGGCAGCGGCCCCGAGATCACGCCGAGCTTCTCGGCCAGACCGTTGACCAGGCCGCGGTCGTCCAGGATCCACTGCCAGATCAGCGCCACCACGACGGCCGAGGCGACCACCGGGGTGTAGAACGCGGTCCGGAAGAACGTGATCCCGGGCAGCTTCTTCTCCACCAGTACGGCGAGCAGCAGCGGGATGATGGTCAGGAACGGCAGGCAGACCACCATGTAGATGACGCTGTTCAGCAGCGCCCAGCGCAGCTGCTCGTCGTGCAGCAGGGTCTCGAAGTTCTTCAGCCCGACGAACGTGCCGCCGCCGAGTGGTTTGGCGTTGGTGAACGACAGGATCACCGTGTTGATCGACGGCCACAGATTGAACACGAGCAACCACGTGAGTGCTGGAATCACCAGCACCCACGGGGTAAACCACCGTTGGTAGCGCATTAGGTCCTTACTACTGAGTGAGCAGCTGGTTGGCCTTGGTGACGGCCGCGTCCAACGCTGCCTGCGAGGTGATCTTGCCGGAGATCGCGAGCGAGATCTGCTGGCCGATGAAGTCGTTGGTGGCGCCGCTGATGATCGGCGGCGTGAGCACCTTCGCCTTGGCCAGCGACTCGAACGCGAGCACCTTCGCGTCCGATTCCGGCGTACCGTCCGACTTCGAGAAGTACGGGTCCGAGGCCGAGGCCTTGGTGGACGGGAAGATGTTGACGATCTTCGCGAACGCGGCCTGGTTCTCGGCGTTGGTGACGAAGCGGGCGAGCGCGATCGCGGCCGCCTGGTTCTTGGTCTTGGCCGAGACCGACAGACCCTGCACGTACAGCGGCGGGGTGTCGAGGGCCGGTGACGGGACGATCTTGCCCTTCAGCGACGGGTTGTCCTTGGTGAAGTCCTGGATCGCGTTCCCACCACCGGTGGTCCAGGCGACCTTGGACTGGGTGAAGAGCTTGGAGTTGCCCAGGTATTCCTGAGTCAGGATGTCGCGCGGCAGGTAGCCGGCCTTGTAGGCCTCGCGGTACTTGTCCAGTAGCGCGGCGGCCTCGGGGGTGTTGAAGGTGAACTTCTTGCCGTCGTCGGACAGGATCTTCACGCCCGCGTTGGTGAAGTCACCGATGCCCGGCAGCCGGCTCATCAGGTATTCCTTGCCGCCGGTCTTGTCGTGCATCACCTTGGCGGCGGCGAACAGCTCGTCGAAGGTCTTCGGCGGGTTCTTCGCGTCCAGGCCGGCCGCGGCGAACTTGTCCGAGTTCCAGTAGTCGATGTCGGTGTTCAGGTACCACGGGTAACCGAATGTGCCGTTCAGACCTTGATACTGGTACGCCGCGACGCCGCCCTCGACGTACTCGTCCTTGATCTTCGGGTCGGCCGCGGCGACGTCGAGCAGCAGGTTCTGCTTGGCCAGCGGGAGCGCGAAGTCCGGCGGCAGGTTGACCACGTCCGGCAGGTCGCCGGCCGAGGCCTGGCTCAGCACCTTCTTGTCGTAACCGTCACCGGGCTGGTCCAGCCAGGTCACCTTGGTGCCCGGGTACTTCGCCTCGAAAGCCTTGATCACACCTTCGACGTACGACGTGAACTTCGGCTTCAGCGCCCACGTCTGCAAGGAGACCGCACCGGTCACCTGGGCGTCCGCGCCGACGGTCGGCTTGGCGCCACCGTCACCGGAGGAGTCGGACGAGCCGAGGCCGCAGCCGGCCAGGGTGAGGGCCGAGGCGGCAAGCAACGCCACCAGCGCCGAACGGCGTGTACGCATGGGGATTCTCCAGGGTTTGATAAACCGGTATAGCTCCCGAACTATTCACATCGTAGAATCCGCTGTCAAGAGTGAGGGAAGGTGCTGGATGGCCAGACCGACGATTGCCGACATCGCCCAGCGGGCCGGAGTGTCCAAGGGCGCGGTGTCGTTCGCGCTGAACGGGCGGCCGGGCGTCAGCGAGGCGACGCGGGAGCGGATTCTGCGGATCGCCGAGCAGATGGCGTGGCGGCCGCACAGTGCGGCGCGGGCGCTGGGTGCGTCGCGGGTGGACTCCGTCGGGATGGTGATCGCCCGCCCGGCGCGCACGCTCGGCGTGGAGCCGTTCTTCGCGCATCTGCTGTCCGGCGTGCAGTCGGGGCTGTCCGCGGAGTCGATCTCACTGCAGCTGCTGATCGTCGAGGACACCGAGACCGAGGTCGAGGTGTACAAACGCTGGACCTCCGAGCACCGCGTGGACGGCGTGATCCTGGTCGACCTGACCGTGCGCGATCCCCGGATCGACGCCCTGAAAGAGCTCGAGCTGCCCGCGGTGGTGATCGGCGGCCGCGGCGGCAAGGGCCAGCTCGCCTCGGTCTGGGCCGACGACCGCGATGCCATGCTCACGATCGTGGAGTACCTGGCTGCGCTCGGTCACCGCCGGATCGCCCACGTCGCCGGTACGCCGATCTTCCAGCACACGCAGCGGCGGATCCGCGCCGTACGGGACGCCGCACCGCGGCTCGGGCTGGTCGACGCGCCGTCCCTGACCACCGACTTCAGCGACGCCGAGGGCGCCGCGACCACCCGCCGGCTGCTCGCCCAGGCGGACCGGCCGACCGCGATCGTGTACGACAGCGACGTGATGGCGGTGGCCGGGCTCGGGGTCGCGATGGAGATGGGCGTCTCGGTCCCGGGCGACCTGTCGATCGTCGCGTTCGACGACTCGATCCTCACCCAGCTCATGCACCCGGCCCTGACCGCCATGTCCCGCGACACCTTCGACTTCGGCCGCCAGGCCGCCGAGGTCCTGCTCGAGGTCATCGCCAACCCCGAGGTCCCGGTCAACCGCCGCACCGCCGACCCTGTCCTCACCGTCCGCGAGTCCACCGCTCCCCCGGCCTGACCCTGCGGTTGCTCCAAACGGCTAAACCGTTTTAGCATGCGGATCATGGGTTTGGATCCGCGGTTCGGCGCGAACTACGTTCCTTCGAGCGGCTGGTTCTACAGCTGGCTCGACTACGACGGCGACGCGGTACGGCGGGACTTCGCGGATCTGGCCGGGTTGGGTCTGGACCACGTGCGGGTGTTCCCGATCTGGCCGTGGATCCAGCCGAACCGGGCGATCCTGCGCGAGCGCGCGATCGAGGATCTGCTGGACACGCTGGACGCGGCCGCCGAGCACGGGCTGTCGGTGGCGGTCGACCTGATCCAGGGACATCTGTCGAGTTTCGACTTCCTGCCGTCGTGGGTGCTGACCTGGCACAAGGCCAGCCTGTTCGAGGATTCCACCGTCCGGGACGGATTGACGGCGTACGTCGACACCGTGGCCCGCGCGGTCGCGGAGAAGCCGAATCTGTTCGCGATCACCCTCGGGAACGAGGTGAACAACCTCTGGCCGGACAGTCCGACGACCGCCGGCGCGTCGACCGCGTGGGCCGGGGAGCTGCTGGACACCGTGCGGAAGGCGGCGCCCGACGTACTGGCGCTGCATTCGGTGTTCGACGATGCGTGGTACAAGGCTGATCACCCGTTCCTGCCGACTGATGCGGTGGATCTGGGTGATCTGAGTACGGTCCATTCCTGGGTGTTCAACGGGGTCTCGCGAGTGGACGGGCCGATGGGTCCGGCGACGCTCAGCCATGCCGACTACCTGGTCGAGCTCGCGGCTGCGACGTCGCTGGATCCGTCTCGGCCGGTGTGGCTGCAGGAGGTCGGCGTACCGGGGCCGGACATCCCGGCCGAACTGCAGGCGGAATTCACGCGGCGGACGGTCGAGCACGTCCTGCCGAACCCGGCCCTGTACGGCGTCACGTGGTGGTCGTCGCACGACATCGACCGGCGGCTGCTGGACTTCCCGGACCGCGAGTACGACCTCGGCCTGTTCACCGTCGACCACGAACGCAAGCCGGCCGCCCAGGCGCTGGCCGAGGTGATCGCGTCGGTGCGGGCGAACGGCGTACCGGCCGAGCCTGCCGTCACCACCCTCACCGCCCCCATCAACCTCCGCACCCAACCCGGCCGCCGCCCGGAAGTTGCCCCCGGCAGCGATTTCCACCTCCAGTGGGTAGCCGCCCGCACGGACGGCCCCGTCCGGATCGCCCTCCCCTGATCCTGATCCACAACGTCCGAAAAACCGGAGACCGGCCCTCCGATCCTTCGGACGTTGCGTCGGAACTGGTGACAACGTCCGAAGAACCGGAGGCGGGCCCTCCGGCTGTTCGGACGTTAGCGATTTATCAGGACCTCGATGCCGTCGAGGGTGCGGGTCAGGCCGAATTCGAGGTCGTCGTCTAGGCCGTCGTTGTAGTTGGCGTTGGTGTAGAGGGCTACGAGCATGGGGTAGTTGTGCTCGATGAGGCGTGGGACGAGGAAGGCGCCTACCTGTTCGGCCTGGACCGGTACGTCGTCGTTCGCGCCCATCTGGCGGGCGATGGTCGCGTAGTTGCGGGCGAACCCGTCGAGCAGCATCAGGCAGCCGAGAGCATCATGCTGATTCAGCGGCGTCTCGGCGAAGGCCTGCAGCATCACCTCGGCCCAGCGCATCATGTTCGGCGTGACGGGCGCGCCGCGGATCGGTACGTCGAGCAGCCACGGGCGCTCGGCGTACCGGTCGACCAGTGCGTGCACCCACGCCGTCGCGGCGGGACGCCAGCCGGCCGGTAGCTCGGGCGGGGCGGCGATCGCCTTGTCGTGGACGAGCACGATCAGCTCATCCTTGGACCGCACGTAGCGGTACATCGCGTTCGTGGTGACGCCGTGGTGCGCCGCGATCTTCTGCAGCGAGATCGCCTCGAACCCGGCCGTGTCGCCGAGTTCGATCCCGGTGGCGACGATCTGCTCGACCGACAGCCCCGGCTTCGGGCCGCGCCGCTGGACCGGCTGGACGCCCCAGGCCAGCGTGAGTCCGGGTGGCAGCTCTGCAGTCATTCCCCCATCTTCGCGTACTCGCACCACCGGGCAAGGGGGCCTACCACCACCTCGGATCGGCGGCTGAGCACCCTGGGGCGTGAAACTGTTCAACCCCTACGCTATTTCACATCAGCCACTCCTTGAAAGGACCCTCCGATGAACACACTGCTCGATCCCCTGTTGCTCCCCGACCAGGTCGTCCTGAGCGAGACCGACCGCCGCTCGGCCGCCGCCAAGCTCGACAGCGCCGTACGGCGGGGTGCGCTGGCCCCGACCGCCGCCGCCGACCGGCAGGAGTTGCTCGGCAACGCCCGGAACCGCGGCGACCTCCGCCAGGTCTTCGCCGGGATCACCGACGCGACGCCGCCGCGTGGTCTGACCGTCGCACTGCGGGCGTTCACCGGCGTGTGGCTGGTCGCTTGCGTCGTGCAGTTCGTCATCTGGGCGACGCTGGCCGTCTTCGGGCACTTCGACTGGCCATGGTGGCTCTGGTCCGACCTCGGCCTGGGCATGGTCGTCGCAATCCTGTGGTGGACGCACGAGTCCTACCACCGCAAGACCGACGTACAGGTGGGCGTGTGAACGCCCCGGTCCAGCTCACGGACGTCCGGAAGGTCTACGGCACCGGTCCGGGCGCGGTCACCGCGCTGGGCGGTATCAGCTACGGATTCGCGGAGGGCTCCTTCACTGCGGTGATGGGGCCGTCCGGGTCCGGCAAGAGCACGCTGCTGCACTGTGCGGCCGGTCTGGATTCACCGTCGTCCGGTCAGGTCCGGTTGGCTGGGCAGTCGCTGCTGGGGCTCGACGAGACTGCCCTGACCGAGCTGAGGCGTGAGCACGTCGCTTTCGTGTTCCAGTCCTTCAACCTGATGCCTGCGCTGACTGTGCGGCAGAACGTCGTCCTGCCGCTGACGCTGGCCGGGAAGTCGCCGGACGAGGCGTGGGTGAGTTCGGTGATCGCCCGGGTCGGTCTGGCCGAGCGGGTCGGACACCGGCCGAGTGAGCTGTCCGGCGGTCAGCAGCAACGCGTGGCGATCGCACGTGCGCTGGCTGGGCGCGCTGCGATCACCTTCGCCGACGAGCCGACCGGAGCGCTCGACACAGTGACCGCACTGGAGGTCCTGGCGCTGCTGCGGGACCAGTCGCGAGCACTCGGTCAGACCATCGTCATGGTCACCCACGACCCGGTCGCCGCCTCGTACGCCGACCGCGTCGTCTTCCTGGTAGACGGCCAGATCGTGTCCGAGTCAGACCACCCCACCGCCGAGACAGTAGCCGCCGAACTCGCCCACCTCAGCCTGTCCCCCGCCACTCCCTGAGGAGTCCCCATCATGTTTCGCCTCGCGCTCACCACCTTGCGGCATCGGACGGCCGCCTTCCTGGCGATCTTCGTCGCGCTGCTCCTCGGCAGTGCCCTGCTCGCCGCCGCCGGCGGTCTGCTGGAGACCGGCCTCCGCCTGAACGCCCCGCCCCAACGACTCGCCGCCGTCCCTCTCCTCGTCAGCGGCGACCCTGCCTACCACCCGCCGAACGGCTCAGGCTCAGCCGCCTTCCCCGAACGCCACCGAGTCGACGCAGACCTGGTGAACAAGCTAGCCAGTACGCCGGGAGTCGCGAACGCAATCGCGGATCGCACCTTCCCAGCCGTGGTAACCCAGACCGGCGGCCCCGCGACCGGCTCCGGCCGCACAGCGGGCGCCCCGACCGGAACGGGCGCCACCGCGGGAGCGGCTGCTGGCGAGGTACTGATCGGGCACGGCTGGGCGTCCGCCCAGCTCACCCCCTACCGCCTCACCATCGGCCGCGCGCCGAAGGCTGGACAGGTGGTGCTGGACCAGCGGCTGGCTGGATCCGCCAAGCCCGGTGACCAGATCAGCGTGACGGTCCGCGGCACCCCGCAGCAGTACACGGTGGCGGGAATCGCGGTGGCGGAGCGAGCGGTCGACGTACCGGCGGTGTTCTTTGCGGACTCGGAGGCTGAGCGGTTGGTGCCTGCGCCGGACGCGATCGGCGTGTTCCCGGCGGACGGGACCTCAACCCGGGAGCTGGCGAAGACGCTCGCGCTGCCTGCGGGGGTCAAGGCTTACGCCGGTGACGATCGGGGTGTTGCGGAGTACCGCGGGATCGCGACGAGCCTGCCGTTGATCATCATGTCCGGCGTCTTCGGTGGGATGGTGGCTGTGGTGATGGCACTGGTGGTGTCGGCGACGATCGGGTTGTCGGTACGCCAGCGACGGCGTGAGCTGGCGCTGTTGCGGGCCAGTGGTGCGACGCCGCGGCAGGTGGCGAAGATGGTGATCGCCGAGACTCTCACAGTCGGGATTCTGGGGCTGGTACTCGGGCTGCTGTGCGGGCCGTTCGCCGGGGACTGGATCTTCGGGTTGCTGACCGGCGGCGGGATCGTGCCGGCACAACTGCGGTTCGACCAGGGCATCCTGCCGTTCGTGGGAGCCGCGCTGCTGACCTTCGTCGTCCTGCGAGTGACCGTCGGAATCGCAGCTGGCAGGGCCGCGCAGATCCGTCCGATCCAGGCGCTCGCGGAGGCCGCCGTACCGGCTGTCGCACTGAGCCGGGTGCGGATCCTGATCGGCCTGATCTTCGCCGGGGTAACCGTGTCGATCGCGGTCTCGACCCTCTTCATGAGCCCCACGAACGCGGCGGCAATCGGCGGCCCGGCCGGCCTGACCGGTTCCATCGCGGTGGCGATCCTGGCTCCGATGGTGATCCAGCGAGCGCTGGTACCGCGGCTGACCACGATGCTCGAGAAGCGCGGCACCAGCGGCGTACTCGCGGTGATCAACCTGCGGGTCCGCGCCGTGCAGTTCGCCGCGATCCTGATCCCGATCACCATCGCCACAACCATTGCCCTCGGCAACATCTACGCCCAGACCACCCAGCAGAAGGCAGCCGTCGAAGCCGCCACCGACAGCCTGGCCGCGGACGTCGTCATCACCAGCTCCACCGGCGGCATCCCCACCTCGCTGACCGAGCACGCCCGCACGTTGCCCGGCGTCACCGCGGTCTCCGAACTCGTTCGTAGCAAGGGCTGGATCGAATCGCCGTACGACGACTCGCACACGAGTGACGCCTGGCCGCTGCTCGGTCTGAGCGGGCCGGTCTACGAAGGCAAGGTCACCAAGGGGTCGCTCGACGAGCTGCGCGGTTCGACGATCGCGCTGCCGCCCGGTACGGCGAAGAAACTCAAGGTGGACGTGGGTTCGGAGCTCGGCGTCCGGCTGGGCGACAACGCACTGGTCACCGTTAAGGTGGTCGCGCTGGCCGAGGGACCGTCGGGCTACGAACCGCTGCTGCTCCCCGCCGAACTGCTGGCCGCGCACACCACGACCGGGCTGCCGAGCATGCTGCTGCTCAAGACCTCCGACGAGAAGGCCGCACTCAAAGCGGACCTCCCCGGCGCGACGGCCGGTGGCCGGGAACTGCTGGGCGAGGGGTACGACGCCGGGCTCGGAGTCGACGCGTATATCGCCTATCTGCTGGCGGGGATCGCAGTCGCCTACACAGCGATCGCCTCGGTGAACACGATCGCGGCCGCGGTGCTGGATCGGCGCCGGGAGTTCGGATTGCAGCGGCTGACCGGGTCAACCCGGCGGCAGGTATCGCGGATGCTGATGCTGGAAGGCCTGGTGATCGCGGGCCTCGGGCTGGTGCTCGGACTGATCGCGGCCGCGTTCACCGTGCTCCCGATCGCGGTCGCGAGCCGCGGCTGGCCGATCCCCTCCGGTCCCCCGTGGATCCTGCTCGCCTGGGTCGCCGTCGTACTGCTCCTGGTCCTCCCGACCACCGCCATCACCGGCCGAATCGCCATGCGCCCCAAGCCCATGGACGCCCTCGCCTCACCCGTCGGCTGACTCGATCCAGCCGTAGCCGCCGTCTTCCAGGCGAACCACCTGGAGGCCGGCGGCCAGTCGGCGTACGTCGTCTTCCTCGATCACGCCGGCCGCCGGGCCCGCGATGTCGAGGACGATCGCGGCGGCGCCTTCCTGGATGGCCGCGGTTGCGACCAGCTGGGTCTGGGCGGGCATCGGGCGCGCCTCGGGGCTCCAGCGGGCGAGGCTCTCGGTGCCGGTGAACGCCAGCAGCGCGTTCCGGCCGTCCTGGCCCTGCAGCAGCGCGACCGCCATGTCCGACGTCTTGTCGTGCGCCAGGCCCTTCTCGTCGTACTCGACCTCGCCGAGCATCGCGACCACCGGCACCAGCAGGCGCGCCCGGGTCAGCGCCGCCAGCATCGCCCCGTGGTCCCCGGCCGCCAGCGCCGCCGCCAGCCCGGCGTCCGCCGTACCGTCGTCGTTGTCGAAGCCTGTGAATGCCAAACGCCGTTCTGCTGGTTGCACCCGCCTATTGTCCCCGGAGCGCGGTTTCAGGGTGGCGTCAGGGCTGTTCCCCCCTTGGATCGCGGGCTGACTGTGCGAGCCTGGGTATGTGCCTGACTTCAACGATTTGACGCTGCTGCCGTTCTGCGTGGGCCTCACGCTCCTCGGCCTGATCGGCTCGTGGGCCGCCTGGCGGCGGCGCGGAGCCGCGGCCGGGGTGCGCGGAGTGGCCTGGTCACTGCTGCCGGTATCGCTGTTCCTGACCGGGCTGCTCGAGCTGGTCTGGGACGTGGTGCGGTCGGCGGTCAGTTGGGTCACCCACCTGGCCTTCGACCCGTCCGTCTGGGCCGGATTCGCGCTGGCCGGCGTTTCGGTCGTGCTGTACGTCGTCTCCGGCGTGGCGCGGTCGCGGACGCCGAAGGAGAAGAAGCAGAAACAACCGAAGCCCGCCGGTGAACTGACCACCACCGGCCCGGCGCCCGCGTCGGCTGCCCCAGCCAAAGCTGCCAAGCCCGGTGCCAAGTCCGGGACCAAGGGTGGGCAGCAAGATTCGTCGGACTTCGACGAGATCGAGGACATCCTGAAGCGCCATGGAATCAACTGAGACCCCCCTGACCCTGGACTCCCTGCTCGACCACGTCCAGGCCGCGCCCCCGCGGCTCGGCCGGACCCGGCTGATCTCCATCGACGGCCCGGCCGGCTCCGGCAAGTCCACCCTCGCCGGCCGCTTCGAAGCCCGGGCCAAGGCCCGTGACCTGAACACCTTCGTCATCCACATGGACGACCTGTACGACGGCTGGGCCGGTGCCGAGCGTGGATTCGCCCTGCTGCGCGACCACGTCCTGCAGCGACTGTCCGACGGCCGCGAAGGCCGCTACCGCCGCTACGACTGGAACACCGGCACCTACGCCGAGCTGCACGTCGTGCCGGTCACTGTCGACGTCCTCATCGTCGAAGGCGTCACCTCGTGCGACCGCGACGCCGACAAGTGGCAGTCGCTTCGGCTGTGGATCGAGACCACCAACGAGGTTCGCCTCGACCGCGGTATCGAGCGCGACGGCGAGGCCCTCCGCGACCACTGGCTCGAGTGGATGCGCTGGGAACGCGACCACTTCGCCACCCAGTCCACCCGTGACCGAGCCCAGGTAGTCGTCGACGGCAACCCCGAAGTACCGCACGACCCGAGCGCCGAGCTGGTCGCGAAATCAGTAGCCCTACCTCACGACTCAGCCGCGTCCTGAAGCCCGTCCCACGACCACCGCGGGATGCTCATCCCGAGCGGCACTTCATTCTTCGAGCCGTGGTACTGGGCCATCGACACCGAGGTCGCCCAGGCGAAGTAGTCGTGCAGAACGGTCTTCAGTTCACCAGTCAGGCCAACGTCGTCCAGCGCATCGTCGAAACACGCGATCGCACGCCGATCCATCTCGAGGTGCTCACCGTTCCCGCTGTGCATGACGACTACGGATGTTTGGTCCCCGTAGACATACGTGTACGCCGTCGGCCCGCCGAGCGCCTCAGCCCAGTACGCCGCCAGCCGCTTGGTGTGGTCCGGGTGGAACCCGTGACTGAACGCGTGGCTCACCACTTCATCGGCCAGCACCCGCTCATGCCACGCATGCGCGAGTCGAACCATTCCGTCCATTCCACCGGCCGCGTCGTACAGGCTCTCCATGGTTGTCAGGCTGGCACTCGGCCCGGCGCCTGACAAGGCGGGCCTACTTGATGATCTGACCAGCGCGCGCCTCGCGGCCGGTCGCGACCAGCAGCAGATCCTGCACTGGGCCGCGTAGTTCGGTGGAGCCTGCGCCGGCCGACCAGTCAGCGTCGGTTGCGGTCAGGCGGCTGTCGCGGAAGCGCTTGCGGGCACCGTAGAACGGGCTCTTCAGGACGTGGTCGAGCGCGGCCTGGGCGAGGTCGAGGGGCATCTCGCGTTCGCGGCCGAGCGGGATGGCGATGTCCTGACCGTGGACGAGCGCGTCGGTGAGGGTGTCGATCGGCTTCGAGCCCGGTGAGCGCTTGGTCGAGGCCGCGGTCTCGCGGAACTGTGCGATCAGCTCGGCCGGAGTGAACCGGGCGGCCCGCTCGACGGCCGCGTCGGCCTCCATCCGCTCCCAGTTGCCACGAGCACGGATCGCTCCGCGCAGTACGTCGGACAGCGTGGTGCGGGTGGAGAGCGTGAGGTGCGCGACGACGTCGTGGACGGTCCACGCGGGGCAGAGGGAGGTGACGCGCCAGTCGGCGTCGGTCAGGGTGTCGAGGAAGTCGGCGAGGTCGAGGCGTTCGGCCTCGATCCGGGAGTAGTCCATCAGATGTCCTTAAGAGCTGTCAGGCGAGCGCGGATATGCACGCGCTCGGGGTCGGAACCGGCGAGCGTCAACGCCTGCTCATAGGCGGCGATGGCTTCGGTACGGCGTTCCAGGCGGTCCAGGAGGTCCGCCCGGGCGAGGGCATATGGGTGGTAGTCGCGCAGCCGAGGCTCCCCGGACAGGGAATCGAGCAGAGTCAGAGCGGCCTCGGGGCCGTCGCGGAAGGCGATCGCGGCGGCCCGGTTGAGGGCGATCACCGGGGAGCCGTCCAGCGCGGACAGGACGTCGTACAGGGCCACGATCTGTGGCCAGTCGGTGCTCGCGAAGGTGGGGGCTTCGTCGTGGACGGCGGCGATTGCGGCCTGTACGGCGTAGGGTCCGGCCGGCCCGCCGGTGAGCGCGCTGACGACCAGCGCGCGGCCTTCGGTGATCTGGTCGTGGTCCCAGCGGCTGCGGTCCTGGTCCTCCAACAGGACAACCTGCCCGTCGGGGCCGGTCCGGGCGTCGCGGCGAGCGTGTACGAGCAGCATCAGCGCGAGTAAGCCGGCGACTTCACGCTCGGCCGGGAGGAGCCCGTGCAGGATGCGGGCTAGCCGGATCGCTTCCTCGGCGAGGTCGAGGCGCTGCAGGTACGGTCCGGAGCTGGCCGCATATCCCTCGGTGAAGACGGAGTAGATGACCTGCAGTACGCCGGGCAGCCGCTCCGGCAGCTCGTCTTTCGAAGGGACTCGGAACGGGATCCGGGCGTCGCGGATCTTCGCCTTGGCCCGGACGATCCGCTTCGCCATCGTCGCGGCCGGAACGAGGAACGCTCGCGCGACTTCCGGCGTACTGAGTCCTGCCAGACAGCGGAGTGTCAGCGCGCCGCGGTCCTCGGGGGCCAGCGCCGGGTGCGCGCAGGTGAAGAACAGCTCCAGGCGGTCGTCCGGGAACTCGCCGCCGGGCCGGGTCGGTTCGGCCCGGTCCGCGTCGACCTGCAGGATCGCGAGTTTCGCGGCGTACACCTGGTCCCGGCGCAGGCGGTCGACCGCCTTGCGC
This sequence comes from Kribbella albertanoniae, assembly GCF_004348455.1. Lineage (GTDB taxonomy): Bacteria > Actinomycetota > Actinomycetes > Propionibacteriales > Kribbellaceae > Kribbella > Kribbella albertanoniae. The sequence goes on along the minus strand of NZ_SMKA01000067.1, from coordinate 15,978 downwards.
CGGGCTGTCGTCATCAGCCAGCCGCCCGGGTTCGGCGGTACGCCGTCGACCGGCCAGCGGACCAGTGCCGTCTCGATCGCCTCGGCCGCGACCTCCTCGGCCAGATCGAGGTCGCCGAACCGCCGGGCCAGCGCGGCCAGCAACCGGCCGCGCTCCTCCCGGAAGACTGCCTCGACCTGATCCATCGTCATGCGCCCGGGAACTCCGCGACCGGGCGGACCACGACCGAACCGCCGGCCCGCGAGCCCGGGCACTTGGCGGCCCAGTCGAGCGCGACATCCAGGTCCGGCACGTCGATCACGTAGAACCCGCCGAGTACCTCACGGGTCTCGGCGAACGGACCGTCCGTCACGGTCCGCTGACCGTCGTTGGCCACCTGCACCCGGGTCTGGGTGACCAGGTCCGCCAGCGACTCGGACGCCACGACCACCCCGGCCTCGGTGATCTCCTTGTCGAACCGCATCCAGTCCTCCGGCTCGCACCCGACCGCTCCACCGGTCAGGTCGAGCTCGCCGGCGTTGATCAGCAGCAAATACTTCACGGTCTTACCTCCTGTTGGCGTGTCTACAGCATCACTACGAACGGGTCAGCCCCGGATGGACAGGCCGTCGGTAAGAACACGTAGAGGTGGCCGAAATCCGTCTGCCGCGGGCGCGGCCCCGCCTGGATCGTGGACCACTACGTGTCGTTACCGACGGGATTTGTGAGGATGGGGGCCATGAGCGTGCTGCCTTCGGGTGACCAGTGGACGATTGCCGGCGGCGGGTACGCCGGGACCGTGGTGAGTGTGGGTGGTGGGCTGCGCGGGCTCACGTTCGAGGGGCGTGAGGTGCTGCTCGGATTCGCGGAGGACGAGCCGGCGCATGCGGGGATCGGGCAGCACCTGTTCCCGTGGCCGAACCGGATCACCGACGGGAAGTATTCGTTCGGCGGGGTCGACCGGCAGCTGTATCTGACCGAGCCGGCCCGGCGGAACGCGATCCACGGGCTGACCCGGTGGGCGAACTGGATCCGCCTCGACGACGGCAGCGACCCGGCGTACGTGGAGGCCGGTCATCGGTTGCACGGGCAGCCTGGATATCCGCATCAGCTCGACCTCCGGCTGCAGTACCGCCTGGACGACGGGCTGACCGTGACCGCGACGGCCACGAACATCGGTGCCACGGCAGCGCCGTACGGGTATGGAGCGCACCCGTACCTGAGTGTCGGCCGGCCGATCGACGAGTGTGTGCTGGAGTTCAGCGCCTCGGAGTGGTTGGAGGTTTCGCCGGACCGGCTGTCACCGATCGGGCTCGCACCGGTGGCCGGGTCGCCGTTCGATTTCAGCACGGGCCGCGTGCTCGGGGAGCTCGACATCGACAACGCCTTCACCGGACTGGGCAGCGCGTGGTCGGTGACGCTGTCGGATCCGGATTCCGGTGCGCGGGCGACCCTCAGCGGGGACACACCGTGGATGCAGCTCTACACCGGGAGCGCAATCGGCCGTACGGCGTTGGCCGTCGAACCGATGACGTGCCCGCCGGACGCGTTCGTGACCGGGCAGGACCTCGTGGTCCTGGAGCCCGGTCAGTCACACGAAACTAGCTTCCGGGTGTCTGCTTAGGACCTGCACCGTGTGCGCGGGCAACGGCCGCCAGCTCCTTGGCGGCCTTGCTCGCCCGGCCACCCTCGGAGGCCTGAATCGCCAGTACGCCAATCCGGTTGCCCTCGGCATCGAACAACTGCAGCCAGGCGTCACCCGCGCGGAACCGCAGCGCACTGACGTCCGACCAGGGCAGGGTGTACGTCTTGAACACGTTGCGGATGTGCAGCCGGTCCGCGTACGCCGTGATCCGGACCGTGGCCATCCGGTAGAGGAGCCACAGGATGGCGCCGAAGAAGGCCAGCAGCGTCAACCGCTGGAACCAGCTGAACGTGTCCCTGGTGCCCTGGTCGAACTGGGTCCAGATCACCCCGAAGAGCGCGATCAGCGAGAACCCCATCACCGAGGCCATGATCGCGACGCTTCGCGGATGGAACGTCAGCAACCGGTCGGTGGCGGTCATCTCAGATGCGGCACGCGTGAATGTCTGTGGTGAGGATGGCACGGGCTCCCACCTCCCACAGTTGGTCCATGATCCGCTGCGCCTCGGCCCGCTGCACCATCACCCGGACGGCGACCCAGCCCGCGCGGTGCAGCGGCGAGACCGTCGGCGACTCCAGTCCGGCCGCGACCTCGGTCGCCGCGTCGATCTGGTCGGCCGGGATGTCGTAGTCCATCATCACGTAGTTGCGCGCGATCAGGACGCCTTCGATCCGGCGGACGAGCTGCTGCAGACCGACCGGCGGGGTCTCCACGCCGTGCCGCCTCAGCAGGACCGCCTCGGACTGCAGGATCGGTTCGCCGAAGATCTCCAGTCCGGCCTGGCGGAGCGTCGTACCGGTCTCGACGACATCGGCGATCACATCGGCCACCCCGAGCGCGACGGCCGACTCGACCGCACCGTCCAGGCGGACGACGGAGGCGTCGACCCCGTTCTCGGCCAGGTGATCGGACAGGACTCCGGCGTACGAGGTGGCGATCCGCTTGCCGGCCAGGTCCTTCACCGAGGTCGCGACCCCGGGCGGCCCCGCGAACCGGAAGGTGGAGCTGCCGAAGCCGAGCTCCATGATCACGTCGGCGTCGGCGTGCGAGTCGAGCACCAGGTCACGGCCGGAGATGCCGACGTCCAGGGTGCCTTCGCCGACGTACACGGCGATGTCGCGCGGGCGGAGGTAGTAGAACTCGACCTCGTTGGCGACATCGGTCAGGGAGAGGTCTTTGGTGGTCCGGCGCTGTTTGTAGCCGGCCTCGGTGAGGATCTCGATCGCGGACTCGCTCAAGGAGCCCTTGTTCGGTACTGCGACGCGCAGCATGGCACTGCCCAATCTGTCGAAACTGAACCGGTGGGTCTGTCGGGTGCTGCTCCTACAGATGTCGGTAGACGTCTTCGAGCTTCAGATCGAGCGCGATCATCATGACCTGCGCGTGGTACAGCAGCTGGGACAGCTCTTCGGCGGCCCGGTCCTTGCCCTCGTGCTCGGCGGCCATCCAGGATTCGGCGGCCTCCTCGACCAGCTTCTTGCCGATCGTGTGCACGCCGGCATCGAGCTCCGCCACCGTGCCGGAGCCCTCCGGACGCGTGCGTGCCTTGTCGCCCAGCTCGGCGAACAGCTCCTCAAAGGTCTTCATCGCCCGCCCAGCCTAGATGCTCGCTCTGGGCGCCCGCCGCTCAGGTCCGCCTGGCGGGACTCACCGCAGCTCCGGCGAGGACGCCTAGGGCCGAGAGTGCGGCGATCGTCCGGACCAGATGAGCCAGCTGCCAGCGGTCGCGAATCTCGGCCCAGTCCGCGGGCGGGTTCTGCACCACCCAGTCGGCCTGGTCGGCGTTGATCGGCAGGTTGACCGCGATGGAGGTGCCGAGAACCACGAGCAACAGGACCAAGCCAACGAGCGGCAGGCGGCGTGCGCCACGGGCTCGGATGACCAGGATCGCGGTTGTGACCAGTGCTGGGATCAGGGTCGCGACGGCAAGCTTGTCGAGGGCATCCAGCTCGACATGCCGGACTTGGGTGTAGACGTCGGCGCCGTACGCGCGGAGCGAGTTCTCCAGCACCAGGACGCCAAGCAGGAAGCCGGCGAACGCGCCGGAGAACAGCAGGCTGGCTGCACGAATCAACTTGTCCATCAGTACGCCACCCCAACAGCCTGATCGATCATCTTCGGGTCACTGACCGCCGCGAGCATCAGGTGCGCCACGTCGGCCCGGGCGATCGTGTAGCCGGCAGGCACGGTGCCGCCGACACTCGTGCGGTACTTGCCGCTGAGAGCCTTGTTGGTCAGCTTGGGCGGCCGGACGATCGTCCAGTCGGTGTCGCTGCTCGTGATGTCGGCTTCCATCAGCCGGAGGTCGGCGTACACGTCGGCCGCGATCGACCTGATCATCGGCAGCAGCAGGCGGCGGTTCAGGAAGCTCTCGTCCGGCGGTGTCGGTCCGATCGGGGCAGCGCTCACCGCGACGAATCGGCGTACCCCGGTCTTCGTCAGCGCGGCCAGGATCGACCGCGTGCTCCCGGACGCCACCGGCCCCGACTTGGCGGTGCGCGGTCCCACTCCGGAAATGACGGCGTCCCGGCCGTCCACCGCGTCGATCAGCGGTTCCGCCTCGGTCAGCCCGGGGACGCGAACCACCTCGACCCCCTTCACGTCGTACGACGACGAGGCGCGCACGACTGCAGTCACCTCATGCCCCGCCTGTAGCGCCTGCTGGACGACGTGGCCGCCAATCCCGCCGGTCGCTCCGAACACTGTGATCCTCATCCGTACCCCTCCTGGGGTTATGGTTTCCAGGTCATCTGTAACTCATATAGTACGGGACTCATAATTTATGGAACAGACACAACCGGGTGATGCGCGTCACCGCCGGCGGACCGGCAACGACATCAAGGCCGGGATACGCGACCTGCGGATCCAGCTCGCCCTGCTCAACCACCAGGTCGGCAGCCGGCTGGCACTCAAGGACGTCGACCTCGACTGCCTGGATGTGCTGACGCGCAGCAGTGGCCCACTCACCCCCAGCGCCCTGGCCCGGCGAGCGGGTCTGCACCCGGCCACGCTGACCGGGATTCTGGATCGGCTCGAGCGGGCCGGGTGGATCGTCCGGGACCGCGCCGCGACCGACCGGCGCAGCGTCACGATCCGGCTGCTCCCCGATCGTGGGGTGGAGGTCTTCCGGCTGTACCAGCCGATGCTCGGCGCGATGGACGAGGTGCTGGCCGACTACACCGAGGAGGAGCTCGAGCTGATCGCCGGGTTCGTCCAGCGGACCGTCGAGGCGGGGCGGACCGCCGTCAGCTCCTTCGATCAGGAGTCGTAGAGGTCGAGCAGGGTCCTGCCGAGGGCTGCTAGTTCGGTGCGGAGCTCTGGGGGTTCGAGCACCTCGAGCGAGTTGCCGAAGCGCGCGAGCGAGGCGGCGGCATTGCCGATGGACTCGATCGGCAGGGTTGCGATCACACTCCCGTCCGGCTCCGGAGTGGTCTGCGCGACTGCGGTGACCAGCTGCGGGAACGAGACGTCGTACATGCGGGCGGCCAGACTGGCAGAGACCCGTACGACGGCCTGTCCGGTGAACCGGGACTGGTCGAAGTACTGCAGGTGGTCCTGCCAGAACTGCGGGAGGTCGAAGCCACCGGTCCGGGTGAACTGCTCGTCGGTCGGGGTGAGTTCGAGGATGTTGGAGACGCGGTACGTCCGCATCCCGGTCTCGGTGGCAGCGACGACGTACCAGCTGCCGCTCTTCAGGACCAACCCATGCGGTTCCAGCACGCGGTCGACCTCGCGGGGCGCGGACCAGCGGCGGTAGCGGACCTTGATCCGGCGGTCGTGCAGTACGGCGTCGGCCACGGCGGACAGGTGTGGTGAGCTCTCGGCGTCGGCGTACCAGGCGGGCATGTCGAGGTGGAAGCGGTTCTTGAGCCGCCCGGCCCGGTCGCGCTGGTCCGGTGCCAGTGCGGCGAGCAGCTTCAGCTCGGCCGCGTTCGTCTGGGCAGTCAGCCCCAGTGCGGCAGCCGGACCCGGCATACCGACCAGGAAGAGCGCAGCGGCCTCCTGCTCGGTCAGACCGGTCAGCCGGGTGCGGTAGCCCTCGACCAGGCGATAACCGCCGGCCCGGCCCTGGTCGGCGTACACGGGAACTCCAGCCGCTGCGAGCGCCTCCACGTCGCGGTAGATGGTCCGCAGCGACACTTCCAGCTCGTCGGCCAGCTCGCGCGCGGTCAGCTGCCTGCGGGTCTGCAGGAGCAGCAGGATCGACAACAGCCGGCTCGAACGCATGAATCGAGAGTAGCTGGAAAGACTGCCACACCTTGGCAGGTTTTGCGGCCAGGCTGATCCTCATGACGACATGGACCAAGGCGACCGGCGACTTCGACTTCCTGAACGGCGACTTCGATGTCCGGCACCGGCAACTGGTGGCCGGTGAATGGATCGAGTACGACGGCACCACCACCGCGAAGACCTACTTCGACGGCGCGATCAGCCTCGACGAGATGCGCTTCCCGACCAAAGGCATCTACGGGCTCTCCGTCCGCCTCTTCGACCCCACGACCTCGGAGTGGTCGATCTGGTGGGTGAGCAGCTCGACGATGGAGCTCGGCCCGCCGGTCCGCGGCCGCTGGTCCCCCGACGGCTCCAGCTGCCGCATGGTCGGCGAAGAGATCGTCGACGGCCGCACGGTGCTCTGCAGCTACGAATGGTCCGGCATCACCGTCCAGACCGCCCACTGGGAGCAGGCCTTCTCCGAAGACGGTGGCGAGACCTGGGAGGTCAACTGGACGATGGACTTCACCCGCCGGACCACGCCGGCCCCGCCGCTCGACGTACCCAAAGTGACCTGTGACTTCGACTTCCTGGTCGGGCGCTGGCACATGGCCAACCGCCGTCGGCGGCCTGCGCTCGGCGAGCCGCACGAGTGGTACGAGATCGAGTCGGAGATGCAGGTGACGACGTACTTCGACGGGGCGATCAGCTTCGACGAGGGCTGGTTCCCGACCGAGGGCTTCCGCGGGGCGACGCTGCGGTTGTTCAACCCGGTCGCGAAGACCTGGTCGATCCACTGGATCAACAGCCTCCGCGGCCAGTTGGAGACCCCGGTGATCGGGTCCTTCGGCGACGACGGCCTCGGCATCTTCGAGGGCCCCGATGTCTGGGAGGGCCGGCCGATCGACATCCGCTTCACCTGGACGCCCGGTACCGACAAGTCTGCCTGGCAGCAGGACTTCTCCGAAGACGGCGGTACGACGTGGGTCACCAACTGGTTCATGGAGCACACCAGGATCAGCGAGTAATCAGGGCGCCGCCGTTCACGTGCAGGACCTGGCCGGTGAGGTGCCGAGCGGCGGGCGACGCGAGGAAGTGGATGGTGGCCGCGATGTCGCCGACCTCTCCTTCGCGCTTGGTGAACGTTGCCTCTAGCAACGTCTGCCGTCGCTCGGCGGTCAGCCTGCCCTGGAAGAACTCGGTCTCTGCGGTGAACCCCGGCGCAACCACGTTCGAGGTGATGCCGCGCGGGCCGAGCTCGGCCGCGACATCGGCGTTCCACATCGCGAGCGCCGCCTTGGAAGCGCCGTACGATCCGGAACCGCGCGCACCGGCGATCGACCCCAGGTGTACGACGGCGGTCGTGAGCCGCGGCGCGAGTGCTGCCGTCGTCAGTACGGCGCTGATCAGGTTGGCCTCGAGGTTGGCCAGCCAGTTCTCCTTCAGCTGCTGGAGGCTGTCGCCCGACCGACCGAAGTCAGTGTTCCCACCGGCATTGTTGACCAGTACGTCGACCTGCCCGGGCAACGCGGCCAGCAACTGCTCGACCTGTTCCGGGTCGGTCGCGTCGCACACCACCGGCCGGGCACCGATCTCCGCAGCTGCCTTGGCCAGCGTCTCGGCCCGGCGACCGGTGATCACCACGTCGTCGCCGTCCGCCCGGAACAGCTCTGCCGTCGCCCGGCCGATTCCGGTCGCTCCCCCGGTCACCACGATCGTCCGCATCACGTCATCCTCACGTTTAGACCTAAATGTTTAGATCTAAACGTAGCATGGCCGGGTGACCGACAACTACCCGCTCGACGCCCCCAGCGCCTACCCCGCCGCGGAGATCGCCCGCGCCTGGGAACGCGAGCGGCCCGGCACCCCCACCGACTCGATCGAGATCGTCACACCGCTCTGGCGCCTGGCCAAGCTCTTCGCCGACGACCGCCGCCGCGTCCTCGCCGACCTCGGCATCGATCCGGCCACCCTCGACCTGCTCAGCGTCCTCCGCCGGGCCGGTGCGCCGTACCAGCTCACCACCCGCGAACTGGCCCGCCGTACCCTCGTCACCGCCGGTGCCATCTCCCAGCGCGTCTCCCGAGCCGAAGACACCGGCCTGGTCACCCGCCACCCGGACCCCGACGGCACCCGCGCCGTCGTCGTCACCCTCACCCCAGCCGGCCACGCCCTCATCGAACGCAGCGTCGACCAGGTACTCACCCGCGAAGCCGAACTGGTCGCCTCCCTAACCCCCTCCAGCCGCGCCGAGCTGGCAACCGCCCTCCAGCAACTCCTGGACAACGTCACCCGCGGCGTACAGAAGGACTGTTAGTACGTCACCTGCCACGCGAACCAGCAGCCGGTTGTCAGGCGTGCAAGTGCGCGGCGACCGGCCCTAGTAACAGTCCTTCTGTACAGGTCACAGCCCTCGCACGGCCATCAGAGTCGACAACGCAGCCTGGGTCGCTTCGTAACCCTTGTCCTCCCGGCTGTCCGGCAGGCCTGCGCGGTCCAGGGCCTGGGGATCGTTGTCGCAAGTGAGGACACCGAAGCCGATCGGTGTACCGGTGGTGACAGCGACCTGCATCAGACCGTCGGTGGTCGCCTGGCAGACGTATTCGAAGTGCGGCGTGTCACCGCGGATGACCACGCCCAGCGCGATCACTGCGGAGTAGCCGGCCTTGGATGCGTGCAGGGACGCAACCGGGAGCTCAAAGGAGCCCGGAACCCTGATCACCGTGTAGTTCGTAACGCCGGAATCGGCCAGGGCTCGTTCAGCGCCGGCGACCAGGGCGTCGGTGACCTTCGGGTGCCACTGGGCGGCGACGATGGCGACGCGGGCTCCTTCGGCGCGGGGTACCTCGATCGTTGGTGCTCCACTACCCGACATCAGCCGGCTCCTTGTTCATCAGTAGAAGGACTACCAGGTAGGTGGTGGCCCATGCGGTCGCGTTTGGTGCGCAGGTAGCGCAGGTTGTGTTCGGTCGGGTCGATGGAGATGCTGCGCCGCTCGACCACGTCGATCCCGTACCCCTGGACGCCCGACACCTTGTCCGGGTTGTTCGTCAGCAGCCGCACCTCGCTCACGCCCAGGTCCGCCAGGATCTGCGCGCCGGCGGCGTAATCGCGAGCGTCGGCAGGCAGTCCGAGGTCGAGGTTCGCCTCGACCGTGTCCCGACCTGCGTCCTGCAGTTCGTAGGCCTGCAGCTTGTGCAGCAGTCCGATCCCCCGGCCCTCGTGACCGCGGAGGTAGACCACCACACCACCTTCGGCCGCGACCTGCCGCATCGCTTCGTCGAGCTGCGGACCACAGTCACACCGCAGCGACCCGAAGACGTCCCCGGTCAAGCACTCCGAGTGCAACCGAGCCAGCACCGGCCCGTCCTTCAGATCGCCCCGAACCAGCGCCAGCTGCTCCGAACCGTCCACCGTGTTTCGGTAGCCGTGGGCAACAAAATCGCCGTACCGGGTGGGGAGGGTCGTGGTCGCGACCCGCTCGACCTGGACCTCGGTACGACGCCGGTACTGGATCAGGTCCTCGATCGACACCAGCACCAGCCCGTGCTCGTCGGCGAACGTCCGCAGATCCTGACCGCGCTTCATGGTGCCGTCGTCGTTCACCAGCTCGGAGATCACCGCCGTCGTGTTCAGCCCGGCAAGACGGGCCAGATCGACGGAAGCCTCGGTGTGACCAGGACGAGCCAGTACGCCGCCCTCCCGCGCTCGCAGCGGGAAAATGTGCCCGGGCTGCACCAAGTCGTAGGACTCAGAGGCCGAATCGGACAGCACCCGAATCGTCCGCGCCCGGTCCGCCGCCGAGATCCCGGTCGTGATGCCGTCCCGCGCATCGACCGAGATCGTGTACGCCGTCCGCATCCGCTCACGGTTGTGCGGGGTCATCAAAGGGATGCCGAGCCGGTCCAGCTCCGCACCTTCCATCGGCACGCAGACGACACCCGAGCTGTACCGGATCAGGAACGCCAGCAGCTCCGGGGTCGCCTTGGAGGCGGCGAAGATCAGGTCGCCCTCGTTCTCCCGGTCCTCGTCGTCGACCACGACGACCGGCCGCCCGGCCCGGATCTCGTCGATCGCATGCTCGATCGTGTCGAGCTTCAGCACGTCGCCCATTTAACCCACCACCACAGCTTCCGGCGGAGTGACCCGCTCACGATTCTGAATCTTCCACCACGACGCGAAGCCCACGACGCAGAACAGTCCGTAGATCACGTACATCGCGGCCGACGGATAGAACTCCGCCTGGATCAGCAGCGGTACGCCGACCAGGTCGACCGCGATCCAGATCAGCCAGAACTCGACGTACCCACGCGCCATCCCGTACGTCGCCAGGATCGAGCCGGTGAGGATCCACGCATCCCACTGCGGACCCCAGGAACCCAGTGCCCGCAGTACGAAGAAGCCGATCGCGTAGAGCGCCACGCCGATCCCGAGCAGCTCGAGCCGCTCCCGCCCGGTCGCCCAGCGCGGTCGCACTGCAACGGCCGCACCGTGGTGGCGGGTCTGGTACCACTGGTACCACCCGTAGACGCTCAGGACGAAGAAGAACACCTGCCGTCCGGCCTGGCCCCACAGGTCCTTGTCCTCCGGCGTACCGAAGATGCCGCCGACGAACACGGTGAACAGCAGCACGTTACCGATGATGCCCACCGGCCAGGCCGAGACCAGCCGGCGCATCCCGAGCAGGGCACTCGCCAGACCGAAGACGTTGCCGACGATCTCGCGCACCCGCAACTCCGAGCCGCCGATCGTCACATGCGCGTGCAGCAACCACTCAATCGCGTTCACTTGGTGCCGCCGGCAACCAGTAGGCGCTCGACGTACTTGGCGATGACGTCGACCTCGAGGTTGACCGTGTCGCCGACCTTGTTGCCGCCGAGCACGGTCAGCTCGAGCGTGGTCGGGATCAGGCTGATCCCGAAAGTGCCGGTCTCGTCGTCGACATCGGTGACGGTCAGCGAGACCCCGTCGACAGCGATCGAGCCTTTCTCCGCGATGTACTTGAGGATCTCCGGACCGGCCGCGATCCGGACGTCCTCCCAGTGCTCGGACGGGGTCCGGCTCGCGATCGTGCCGACGCCGTCCACGTGGCCCTGCACGATATGACCGCCGAGCCTGGCGTGTGCGGTGACCGCGCGCTCCAGGTTGACCTTCGAGCCCTTCTCGATCCCACCCAGGCTGGTACGGCGCAATGTCTCGCGCATCACGTCGGCGGTGAACAGGCCGTCGCCATACTCGACGACTGTCAGGCAGCAGCCGTTGACCGCGATCGAGTCGCCGTGGCCGGCGTCCTCGGTCACCTTGGGCCCACGGATGGTGAGCCGGGCCGCGTCGCCGTCGAGCAGGTCGAGCGCCTCGACGGTGCCGAGTTCCTCGATGATTCCGGTGAACATCTACTTCCCTCCCAGGGGAGACAGGGTCAGCCGGACGTCGTCGCCGAGGCGGGTGACGTCCAAGAGGTTGAAGCGCCGCAGGTGGTCGATCGATTCCGCGCCGAGGTCACCGATCGCGGCGAACCCGGAGCCGAGGACGGCCGGAGCGACGTACGCGACGATCTGATCGACCAGACCGGCGCGCAGGAATGCGGCGGCCAGCGTCGGGCCGCCTTCGAGCCAGAGGTGCCGGATCTGGCGATCGTCCAGCTGCCGCAGCACCTCGGCAGGGTCGTGGGTGGGCAGCAGCAGCGTCTCTGCCCGGTCGTTGCGGACCTTCGCCGTCGCCGGGATCTCCCGATCGCCGACCACCACACGCAGCGGCTGCCGCGGCGCCGGTACGTCGTCGGAGTCGCGAACTGTGAGTTCAGGATCGTCGGAGAGCACGGTCTGCGTCCCGACCGCGATCGCGTCGCACTCGGCCCGATGACGGTGTACGTCGGCCCGCGCGGCCGGCCCGGTGATCCACTTGCTGGTGCGATCCGGAGCAGCCGAGCGACCGTCCAGCGTGGTCGCGAACTTCCAGGTCACGAAGGGGCGACCGGTCCGTACGCTGTGCAGCCAGATGTGATTGCCGGCCTCAGCCTCGGCTTGCAGGAGGCCCTGCTCGACCTGGATGTTCTTGCTGCGCAGCTTGTCACCACCGCCGGACGCCTGCCGGTTCGGATCCGGGACGGCGTACACCACGCGGGCCACACCGGCCTCGATCAACGCATCGGCACACGGTCCGGTCCGGCCGGTGTGATTACACGGCTCGAGCGTCACGTACGCCGTACCGCCGCGTGCTCGTGGTCCCGCCATCCGCAGCGCCTCGACCTCGGCATGCGGGCCACCGGCAACGGCGTGGAAACCCTCGCCGGCCGGATTGCCGTCGGCGGCCGTGATCACGCAGCCGACCACCGGGTTCGGGTGGGTGCTGCCGATGCCGCGGGCGGCCAGCTCGATCGCGCGCCGCATCCAGGCGACGTCGATCGGCCCTGAATTCGGCGCTGCGTGAGGCCCTGCGTTCGTCACTTACGGTCCCTCGTCGTCACGGACGCACACCGGGGCCGAAGAAACAAACACCTGCGACCGACGCAGCTCTCCGGGCGACCGCTCAGCTGTGCGCAGGCCTTGGCCTGGGCACGACATCCGCGAACGTCGGAGCTCTCCCGCCGATCGCGTGCTGCCTCCCATCCGGACTTTCACCGTCGGTCCCGGAATTCCACCAGGTCAACCGGCCGCCGAACTGCAGCAGCCGGGTCGCGGACTATCACCGCCGGCTCGGAATTTCACCGACCCCGGAGCACGCGAGTGGGTTCACTCGCGACTCCAGTATGCACGGCGCAGCAATCTGAGCCACGACCTAGGTCACATGCTGATCCATGCCGGCTATCCGTCAGTCGGACATCCCCAGCGCCGCGGCCAGGCCGGAATTGATCGCCCGCATCGCGGCCGGCGACAGCCCGCCGACAACACCGAGGACCTCGTCCGCATAAAGCTCCACGATGTCGTCACAGACTGCGCGTCCGACGAACGCCTCCGGGTGAACCAACTCGACGATGCTGGGGATCAGCGGTTTGGCGGTCGTCGTCAGACGTGCTGCCAGGACCTGCTGGAGATGCTGATTGCGGCGGTTGTTCGACACGACGACGAACAACTTCGGCTCATCGAGACCCAGATCGGCCCGGACCACCTGCCCCCGCACCAAGGGCCAGCTCACTCGTCGGCCCAGGAGGGGCGGCGACGCCGAGCCACCGCCTGCCGGTCCTCATGGACGACCTCGTGGGCGATCCGTGCATACCCGTCTGCCTCCACCAGATCCGCGACGGCCTTCAGGCCGGCCTCCAGAACAGTTTGCAACAGGACCGCCTCACTGGTCGTCTCGCTGATGTGCACGTGCGTCAACTCGGCCAATGCAGCTCGGTGAGCCTCGGAGCCGCGCAGCACGGCGAGATCGCGCAGGTCGCGCTCGGACAATGGCAGCGACTTTCGCGTCGCCGGGGATCGGTCGACAGTTTCCATGCCTCACATCATGCATCACGCCTTGCTGCATTTCAAGTTGCAGTAGATGCCTCAGGGCGCTTCATTTACCACAGAATCAGTGGACATTGCGGCGCCGTCTCAGTGGGTGTCGAAGGGGAATGACCACCGCCGAGGTGGTGTTGGCTTCTCACCGGCGGGGTGGTTCGCCCTGCGTACCACTTGACTGTTGTAAGGAGACACCCGTGCGCGCCTTCAGCGCTCCTTTCCGTCGTCTGACCGCTGCCGGAGCCGTGCTGACGCTGGCCTTGTCGATGGTTGCCTGCGGCAGCGGTGACGACCAGGCCGCGAGCGGGCCGGACCTCGGTCTGCTCAAGGCCGGCACGCTGCGGATCGGCACGCTCACCGACGCGCCGCCGAACGTGTACGTCAAGGACGGCAAGTTCACCGGGTTCGACAACGACCTGATCACCGCGGTCGCGGCCAAGCTGAACCTGAAGCCCGAGTTCGTCGGGACCGACTTCTCCGCGCTGCTGTCCCAGGTGAACGGCGGCCAGTTCGACCTCGGCAGCTCGTCGATCACCATCACCGAGGCCCGCAAGAAGACGGTTGCCTTCAGCAATGGCTACGACTTCGGCTACCTCGGTCTGAACACCACCAAGACCTCGGGCATCACGAAGTTCGACCAGCTCGGCGGCAAGCGCGTGGTGGTGGTCCAGGGCACCGTCCAGGACGACTACGCGACAAGTAAGAACCTCGACCCGGTTCGCGTGCCGAACTACAACGCCGCCGTCGGCCAGCTCAAGGCCGGTACGGCGGATGCGTGGATCTCGCCGGCCGAGATCGGCGAGAAGATGGCCAAGGAGCAGGGCGGCGGCGTGGTCATCCTGGCGGCCAAGGAGCTGAGCTCCGCACCGACGGCGTACGCGGTGGCCAAGAGCAACGACAAGCTGCGCGAGGCCGTGAACAAGGCACTCGACGAGGTCATCGCCGACGGCACCTGGACGAAGCTGGTCGAGCAGTACTACCCGGGCCGCGCCGTACCGGAGTCGTTCAAGCCGGGTAGTGGCACTGTTAAGTTCACGGCGCCCAAAGCCTGATAGGACGAGGCGGGCCGAGGGGAACAGGTATGGACGTCTGGTCCACGCTGAACGACACCTTCCTCGACTGGGAGTCGATGAAGGCAGTCCTGCCCGAGATGCTCAAGGTGGGACTGGTCAACACGCTGATCCTGGCGGCCGCCTCGGTCGTGCTGGGCACTGTGCTCGGCATGATCGTGGCGGTCTTCGCCCTGTCGAAGAAGCGCTGGTTGCGGTGGCCAGCCAAGATCTACACCGACATCTTCCGCGGACTGCCGGCGATCCTGACCATCCTGCTGATCGGGCAGGGCCTGTCCCCGATCACCCGGCACTGGTGGGGCCCGAACCCTTATCCATTGGGGATTCTGGCGCTGTCGCTGATCGCGTCGGCGTACATCGGGGAGATCTTCCGCTCCGGGATCCAGAGCGTCGAGAAGGGGCAGCTGGAGGCCGCGCGGGCACTCGGCTTCAGCTACACCAACGGCATGCGGCTGGTCGTGATCCCGCAAGGTATCCGCCGGGTGCTGCCCGCATTGGTGAACCAGTTCATCGCGCTGGTGAAGGAGTCGAGCCTGGTCTACTTCCTGGGCCTGCTCGCGAGTCAGCGTGAGCTGTTCCGGATCGGGCAGGACTCCGCCGCGACGGACGGCAACCTGTCGCCGCTGCTGCTGGCCGGCATCTTCTACCTGGTGATCACGATCCCGCTCACGCACCTCGTGAACTACATCGACAAGCGGCTGCGCGAGGGCCGGCCCACCGACACCGCCGTACTGGAGGAGCCCGCGTATGCCGACCACCGTTGAGCTCGCCGCGAGCCTCGAAGTTCGCGGCGTCGAGCTCGCCTTCGGTACGAACAAGGTCCTGCGCGGCGTCGACCTCGCCGTACCGGCTGGCCGTACGGCGTGCGTGATCGGGCCGTCCGGCTCGGGGAAATCGACCCTGCTGCGGACGATCAACCGCCTGATCGAGCCGGAGGCCGGCGACGTGCTGCTCGGCGGAACATCGGTCCTGAGCGGGAACCCTGATGTGCTGCGACGCCGGATCGGCATGGTCTTCCAGCACTTCAACCTGTTCCCGCACAAGACCGTCGTCGAGAACATCACCCTCCCGCTCCGCAAGCTGAAGAAGCTCGACACCGCGCAAGCACGATCCGCGGCCCTCGAGCAACTGGAGCTCGTAGGCCTGTCGGAGAAGGCCGACGCCCGGCCGGGCAACCTCTCCGGCGGTCAGCAGCAACGGGTCGCGATCGCCCGAGCACTCGCAATGAAGCCCGAGGTCATGCTCTTCGACGAGGCCACCTCGGCCCTCGACCCCGAGCTCGTCAAGGGCGTCCTCAGCCTGATGGCCGACCTCGCCCAGTCCGGCATGACAATGGTCGTAGTCACCCACGAAATGGGCTTCGCCCGCGAAGTCGCCGACCAGGTCGCCTTCATGGACCACGGCATCGTCGTCGAATCCGGCGCCCCCGACCAAATCTTCACCGCCGCCAAGTCCCCCCGCCTCCAGCAGTTCCTCTCGCAGGTGCTCTGAGGCGGACCGCCAACACTGATCAACTTTTCGCGACTCGGGTGCTTCACGCACGGCAGCGGTGCTCGAGGGGTGCCTGGGGCAGGTTGGTCAGTGGGGGCGGTCCGGGGTGACGGGTGTCCGCTATGCGGGGTTTATTGAC
>NZ_SMKA01000066.1 GCF_004348455.1 Kribbella albertanoniae | reverse complement strand
GGGGGTGGGAGAGGCGGAGCTGACGGGGGAGAACACTACGAAGGTCTATGCGCGGTACGGGATCGATTTGGGGGCGATTCGGGAGTTGCGGTTCTGAGGTAGGCGCAGCAGGAGCGTCGTGGGCGGTGGCGCTCAATTCGGGCATGGCCGAAGCTCAGATCTGGGCAGAATCCTGCGGAAAATCCGAAAGCCTTACGCTCCTGCAGCGAATGACCTAGCCTTGCGCCGATCGTGTCCATCGAGGTGAGGGAGGGTAGCGGCATGTTCTGCATCGACCCGACGGAAGACGCCTGATCGTCTTGCCATTGAACGCATAGTGCGCCCGGCATGGGTTTGCTGCCGGGCGTGCTTCAGCTGCGCGGCTGGCCCGTGCGAGGAACGATGACTGATGTTGCTGTAGCCCTGGATGCACAGGTTCTGGATCGGAACATTGTGCGGTTTCATCAGCTGGTCGCGGCTGCTGGGCGGGTGACTCGGGCGCACTTCAAGGCGCATCGGACGGTTGAGCTGTCAGCTCGGCAGGTTGCTGCGGGGGCGGGCGGCGTGTCTGTTCATACTGCGCGGACGGCGATCGCGCTTGCTGCCGTGGGGGTGCGCGATGTTGTCGTGGCTTGGCCTTGGCGGGAGGAGTGGCGCTGGCCGGTCTATCTTGAAGCGGCTCGGAGTGTTGAGCGGTTTGCGGTTCATGTTGATGACGCGGAGACCGTTACTGGGCTCGGGGCGTTGGCTGCCGCTGGAGGGGCCGAGATCGGGGTTCGTCTTGACGTGCGGCATTTGCCGGATGACGGGGTCCTTCCGCTGGCACGGCTGGTTGATGCGACGGGCGGCGTACGGCTGGATGGGGTCAGTGCGTACTCGGGCGCGGAGACCAGGGCGGATATTACGGATCGCGATGCGCTTGGGCAGCGGCAGGCGGAGCGGTTGGTGCGGTTTGCCGAGTCGATTCGCGGGGACGGGATCGACTGCCCGGTCGTTAGCGCGGGCGGTATGCCGACTGCGCTCGGCGCGTTGAGGGTTGACGGGGTAACCGAGATTGTCGCGGGGGCGTACGCGACGCTTGATGCTGGGATGGCCGAGGCCGGGGTTTGTGCACTTGAGGACGTCGCTGTGAGCGTTGCGGCTGAGCGGGTCGACCTGTTGGCCGGATGCGCGCAACCGTGGGCACCCGAGCTTGAGTCTTTGCCGTCCGCAGGGGGCAGGTTGCTTCCTGGGCACATCTGTCCGTTGGCGAAAGCGCTGATGCATAGCGGGGTGGAGCTGACGTTGGTCGACGAGGGTCGGACGGTTGAGCGGTGGCTGCCCCGCGCGCGGCCGGACCGCGGGTAGTGGCGTTGCCGGGGCGGTTCTGGCTGTTCTTCGGCGCTCGGACGGTGTCGATGCTCGGCAACGCGTTCGGGCCGATTGCGTTGGCCTTTGGTGTGCTGGCGCTGCCTGGGACGACACCGGCCACATTGGGGGTTGTCCTTGCGGCTCAGGGAATTCCGCAGCTCGCTTTGCTTCTGTTCGGTGGGGTCATCGGCGACCGGTTTCCGCGGTACCGGGTGCTTGTGGTCGCCGAGCTGGTGTCGTGCCTGGCCTATGCCGCGTTGGCCGCGATGTTGCTGAGCGGGTGGGCCCCGCTCCCGGTGTTGTGCGCGGCTGCGTTCGTTGCCGGTGCGGCCTCGGCTCTGCTGCTGCCCTCACTGACCGGCACGGTCAAGGAGCTCGTACCGGCCGACAACCTGCAACGGGCAAACGGGCAGCTCCGGCTGGGGACCAACTCGGCCAGGGTGAGCGGGCTGCTCGCGGCCGGCGCGACCGTTGCCTGGCTCGGTCCGGGGGTGGCGCTCGCGGTCGACGCGGCGACGTACCTGGTGGCAGCCGGGTTGCTCAGTCTATTGAGGTTGCCCGGCGCGGTCCGGACTGAGAGGCGCAATCTGGTCGGCGATCTCCAGGTCGGCTGGCACGAGGTCAGCACGCGGCGCTGGTTGCTGGCGACGGTCGCCGCGGCGGGGGTCATCAACGCAGCCTCGGCGGCGGGGCTCGGTGTTCTCGGCCCGGTGTTCGCGCGAGATCGGCTCGGTGGGGCGTTCGCGTGGTCGATGGTGCTCGGTGGTTACGCGGTGGGCATGCTCGCCGGTGTCGTTGTCGCCATCCGGTTCAAGCCTCGGCGACCGCTGCAGGCGGCGCTCTTGTTCCTGCCGGCTCTCGCGCTGCCATTGATCGCTCTCGGTACGTCGGCAGCGCTGCCACTGGTCGTGTTGTCGGCGGTCTGCGCCGGGATCGCGACGGACATTTTCGGCGTTCTCTGGGACACCCTGATGCAGACCGAGGTGCCTGCGGAAGCGCTCTCTCGCGTTAGCTCGTACGAGTACCTGATCGCGCTGTCGCTGAAACCAGCTGGGGCGGTGTTCGCCGGGTACGTCGCTGCCGGGCTCGGCCCTGCGGCCGGATTGCTGCTGTTCGGCGGCTTGATCCTGTTCGCCACCGCGGGCGCGCTCGTCGCACCCGCCGTTCGGAACCACACACCCCGACCACTTGGAGTGCAGCAATGAACGAGGGCTATGTCGAAGGGTTCGCCACCGCGTACGACCGGTTCTGGCGACCGTACCCGACCCAGTCGGCCGAAGCCCTGCTCAAGCTCGTCCAGGCCGCCGTACCGGAGGCACGGCGTGTCCTCGACATCGGCTGCGGTACAGGGATCGTGGCCGAGCGGTTCCTTCAGGCCGGGTACGACGTGACCGGGTTTGACCGGTCGGCGGCCATGCTGGCTCGGGCCCGGACGCGGCTCGGCGACACCCCGGTGCTGTACGAGGCCGACGCCACCGACTTCAGCGTCGACGAGCAGTTCGATGTCGCCTTCTCGACGTACGACATCCCTAACCATCTGGCCGGGATGGAGGAGGTGGCGGCCTATCTCGGCTGCGTGTATCGGGCGGTGGCGCCCGGTGGGTTGTTCGTCTTCGACGTGGCGAGTGTCGAGGGTCTGCGCGGGATGAACAAGATGGAGATCCGCGATACCGAGGAGGCGATCCTGCTCTTCCGCGGCGCGCTGAACGAGTCCGCCGGTGTCGGGTTCTACCGGATCACCGGGGTGGTCCGCGCCGAGGACGGCCGGTACGACAGATTCGAGACCACGATGACCAACATCGTCGTACCGGTCGACCAGACCTTGAAACTTCTGGCTGAAGCGGGATGGGTCGACACCTACGTGGCCGATCCGTCGGACCTGCTGACTCCACTCGCGGAGGTGCCGGAGTCCTTGCGTCGCTTGTACTTCGTCTCTCGCAAGGGAGACCAGTCGTCGGAATGAGCCCGAGCCAGGCTCAGGGACGAGGCGGATCGCCAGCGTGCGCGAACTCACCGAAATTTTCACGCAGTTGGGCCGATGACCTCGGCCCTGGTCGAGGACGCTGCGGCTCGTCGCGGTCAGGCCTTGTGCCGGGCGGCCAGCATGTCGAGGTAGTGCGGGTTGTGGTAGATGCCGAGGACGTTACCGAATGGGTCGATGACCGATGCGGTGACAAACCCTGATCCCGAGCCGCCTTGCTCGGTGATGGGCTCGTGCGCGGTGGCGCCCATCGCGAGCAGTGTCTCCATCGTGGCGGTCAAGTCGTCAACGTGCCAGGCAACGGTTGCGGAGCCGGGCGCGTTGGCCTTGCCGGCTAGGTACCGCCGGTCGATGAAACCGAGCTCGACCTGGTCGTCGCCGACCCAGAACTCGATGTAACCCAGCTGCATGGCGGTGCCGCATTCAGCGCAGTGCCCGACGCCGAACGCTCGCGCTTCGCACGTCTCGCACTCGTAGGCGCGAAAGTACGGCTCGGTGTTCAGCAGTTCGGAGTACCAGCGCGCGGCCGCGTTCAGGTCATCGGCAGAGAACCCGACGGTGCAAACTCCTCGTAGCATGATCAGTCCTTTCCTTGACGCTGCTGACAACCATCGTCCGCCAGGTAGCGGCCAGGTTCTGGCCTCTGCGTGCAGGACCGGATGCCGATTCGACGTACTGGATGCTCCGAAGCGTCCGTGCAGTAGCCGACCGCTCCCACCGATAGTCCGTGGGCTGTGTCAGTGTGGGAGGCATCCACAGGGCTGGAGGACTGGATGGGCGAAGGGCGCTGGGTCTTGGTGCGGGCAGGCGATGGGCTGAAGGGCAAGGCGTTGCAGCTCCTCCGGCAGGAGTTGGCTGAGCAGGACCTGCCTACCCAGGAGATGCCGGGGGAGGCGATCGCGGTCGGGCTTGCGGGTGGGGTGGCTCCTACGGTGGTCGGGGTGTTGCGGGACTGGATTCATCGGCGGAAGAGTCCGGAGCGGGTGGTGCTGACGATCGGGGCGGATTCGCTGGAGGTTCGGCGGGCGACTGTGGACGACAGCACGCAGGAGATCGAGGCGTTTCTGGTGGGGAGCCAAGGGAGCGTTTGAACGTTGTGAGGTGAGTTCGGGCGGCGTAGCGTCGAAGCGACGGCGGGGTGACTCGTCACAGGAAGCTCTGCCCTGAACTCCCCTCCACAGGGGTGGAGCCCAAAGGAGCCCGGAGTGCCATGCACCCCGGGCTCCCTCGACACGAAACGGCTACGGACCGTTGCGGGACGGTAGCCGACCCGGGATCATGGAGCGGGATCCTGGGAGGGATGTTCGTGGGGGAATGGGTGGACGTCGTACTGCTGGACGACGATGCGGAGTTGGCGGATCGGGCGATCAGGCAACTGCGGCGTGAACTGGCGGAGCATGAGATCGACATGCGCACGGTCGGGACGACCTCGCCGAGCGGAAGCAAGGGCGACATCTCATCGTTCAATGCGGTAGCGATCGCGTTGGGTGGAGCCGGTGGGATGGTGACGGTGCTGGTCACGATTCTGCGCGACTGGCTCGGCCGGCGTCCTCCTCAGCAGCGGGTGAAGCTGACGATCGGCGCTGACACGATCGAGCTGGATGCGGCATCGACGGAGCAACAGCAGCAGGTGCTCGAGGCGTTCCTGCGCCGGCACGAAGCGAGCTGAGTGATGGGACGCCGGCGGGCGTTGCTTGTGGCAACTTATGAGTACGACGACACGGGGTTGCGCCAACTCGTCTCCCCGGCTCAGGATGCGGAGGCGCTGGCCGACGTACTTGAGGATCCGGCGATCGCTGGGTATGAGGTGCAGGTCATGATCAATGAGCCGTCGAGCCGGGTCGGTGAGGCGATCGATGAGTTCTATGCGACGGCCGAGCGCGACGATCTGACCCTGCTGTACTTCAGCGGTCACGGGCTGAAGGACGACAACGGCCGTCTGTATCTGGCCATGAAGAACACCAAACGGGAGCGGCTGCGCTTCACCGCGCTGCCGGCTCACATGGTCGACGAGGCCGTGAACGAGAGCTTGGCGCGGCAGAAGCTGTTGATCCTCGACTGTTGCTATGGCGGCGCGTACGCCGTTCAGCAGTTGGCGAAGGCGGATTTGGCGGTGGATACGAAGGCCGAGCTTGGCGGTCGCGGTCGGATCGTGCTGACGGCCACCGAGTCCACGCAGTACGCGTTCGAAGGGGCCAAGGTCCACGGGCAGGCATCGCAGTCCGTCTTCACCCGCTGCATCGTGGAGGGGCTGCGCAGTGGCGCCGCCGATCTCAACGCCGACGGTGACATCACGGCGGACGAGCTGTATCAGTACACGTACGACGCGGTCGTCGCCGAGCAACCGACGCAGCGACCTAAACAGATCGCGGACGTCCAGGGCCGGACGGTGATCGCGGCCAATCCGCACTGGGAGTTGCCGGCCCGGATCATCGCGGATCTGGAGAGCCCAGTGCATCGGGAGGCCAGCCTGCAGCAGCTCGGTGAGTTGCTTCAGGCAACCAACGATCGGGTACGGCGAACTGCCCGCGCCAAGCTCGAGGAGTTGCTGGACCACGACAGCCGGGCCATGGCCGAGTCTGCGCGGGCCTATCTCGATCGGCCGATCATGCCTGCGCAACCAGTGGTGGCCGTGCCTCCGGTACGGCGGCCGACCGGCCCGACCTTCGGCGCCGCTGCCCGAACCGCTGCGAGGCGATGGCAGCATCGACTGCGCGGGCCGCTTGCGGCTCTGCGTGCTGCGGCAACGAGCTGGTGGATTGCCGGCCTGTTCACGATCGCCGCGGGTTTCGCCATCACCGCGGCCGCGCTCGACCCCACGCCGTACTCGATCGCGGTGGCAGCGGTCCTGACTGGTGCGGTGGTGGTCCAGTTCCGCGCGATCGGGCCGGCCTTCGCTGCCGGGCTCCTGGCACCGGCCGTCCTGAGTACGGCGATCCTTGCGGATGACCTGACGTACTGGAACAGCCTGCCGCCGGTGCTCTTCAGAGCAGCACACCTTGCTTGGCTTGCGGCGTCAGTTGCCGGGCTGCTCAACTGGCGACCTCCGAAACCGCGGCTGCGGATGGGCCTGTTGATACCGGCGGCGATCGCGGCGGCACTCGTGCTGGTCGTGGTGGTTGAGGGCTACCGCAGCCCACATCAGTACAGAGGGGTGCCGCACCTGACCTACCCAGCAGTCCTCGGTCTCATCGCCGCCGAGTTCGCGCTGGTCGGTCCGCTGCTCGCCCTCGGCCGCTCATTCACCGTCGGCTGGGTGGCTGGCGGGATTGCTGTGTGGCTTGGACTTTTCAGTGGATCCTGGAACCTGGCTGCACCCTGGCCGGCGGTCGTGGCGCTGCTGACGGTCTGGTTGCTGATCGGAGTCTTGGCGATCCTCCGGCCGCAGCCGCCCGGGGTGCCGATCCGTCGGCTCGCGATGATCGCGCCACTGCTGGCCCCCGTCGTTCTGGGTGCTGTCGCGTTCGCCGTCGTGCCAGCGGCACCCCGCGCGCCAGCTGTGCTCGACATCGCGCTAAGCCCCGACGATCGCACGCTCTATGCGGCCGATTTCTCGAACGACCAAGTCCTGAAAATCGACACGACGACCCGCGAACAGGTCGGCGATGCGCTGCCGGTCGGCCGTGTGCCCAGCCGGTTTCTGCTGGCACCGGACGGTACGACGCTCTACGTCGCGAACTCGGAATCCGGCACGATCTCCGTCGTGGACGTGGCTGCCTGGAAGATCGCCGGTCCGCCGATCCCTGTTGCCCCAGGTCCGATCGACCTATCGCTGAGCCCCGCGACCCGTCGGCTCTATGTGCTGAGTCCGAAGGCGGAAACGATCACCGTGATCGACACCGATACGCGGCAGACGGTCGGCGGTCCGCTTCCCAGCGGGCCGAGCCCGTCCGACCTCGAGATCGACGCGAAGGGCGAATGGCTGTACATCGCCAACAGCGAGGCGGGCACCGTCTCGGTGATCGAGACCGCGACCCGCCGACCTGCGCGCAGTCCGATCAAGGTCGTCACCGATCAGAGTGACCTGGCGCGCGATCCGAGAGGTGTGCCACCCGGCCCGACCGACCTGGCAACCGGCCCGGACGGCCTGATGTACGTCATCAGCAGAGCGTCGTACGCCGTGATCAATACCAACGTCAAGACGTCGCGACCGACCCCGTTCCCGCTACCGGGGAGGTCGAGGTCGGCGGTGGTAGGTGCCGACGGCAAGAATCTCTACGTGCTCGGTGGCGTGGACACGGATTCGGAGGACACGATCCGCGTGGTTGATGTCGGTAGTCGCGAGGTTGTCAGGACGCTGTCGGCCGACCTAGGGGTCCCGGTCGAGTTGGTCGTCAGTACGGACGGTGGGCGGATCTATGTCCCCAACTTCTACAAGCCGGGAATCGTCGTACTCGATGGTGCCGGTCCGAAGGAGATCGGCCTGATCGCGTACGGGCAGTGAGAAGGGCCGGTCCGTTGTGGACCGGCCCCTTCTGAGGTGTCTCTACAGGTTGCGGAAGAACGTCCGGAGGTCGGCGACGACGTCCTCGGGGCGCTCGAGGGAGGCGAAGTGGCCGCCTTCGGCGAAGTTCGACCAGTGCACGATGTTGGGGTTGTCGCGGTCGGCGAGCGGGCGGATGGTTTTGAAGTCGTCGGCGAAGACGGCGACGCCGGTGCGGGCGTGGTTGAGCTGGGGTTCGGCAGCGGCTTTGGCCTCTTCGTAGTGGTAGCGGCCGGCGGCGGCTGAGGTGTTGGTGAACCAGTAGAGGGAGACCTCGGTCAGGATCTGGTCGCGGGTGACCAGGCTGGTGCCGTTGCCGAAGTTGTTGAAGAGTTCGTTCCAGGCGAGCTGGCCGACGGGGGAGTCGGAGATGCCGACGGCAACGGTCTGCGGGCGGGTGGAGTTGATGGCGTTGTAGCCGCCGACCGACTGGAACCACTGCAGGTGCTCGAGGGCCGCGTAGTCCTCCGGCGTGAACTTCTCGAACTCGGCCGGGTCGCCCGACGGGAACGAGAACAGTTGCAGCACGTGCAGACCGAGGAAGCCTTCAGGATTGAGTACGCCGAGCTCCCGCGAAACCATGGCACCGCCGTCGGAGCCGTGTGAGCCGTACGAGTCGTACCCGAGTCGACGCATCAAGGTGTCGAACGTCTTCGCGACCCGGGCCATCGTCCAGCCGCGGTCGACCAGCGGCGTGCTGAAGCCGAAGCCGGGGATCGAGGGCACGACGACGGAGAACGCGTCCTCGTCCGAACCGCCGTACGCCGCCGGGTCCGTCAGCGGGCCGATCATGTCGAGGAAGTCGACGAAGGAACCCGGGTAGGTGTGCACCAGCAGCAGGGGCGTCGCGCCCTCGACCTTCGACGGGACGTGGATGAAGTGCACGGTCTGGTCGTCGATCTCGGTCAGGTAGTGCGGGAACTCGTTCATCCGCGCTTCCTGCGCACGCCAGTCGAAGCCGTTGCGCCAGTGGTCGACGGTCTCGCGCAGGTAGTAGTTCGGGGTGCCGTAGTCCCAGTCGTCGCCCGGCGCCGGCTCGGGCAGCCGCGTCCGCTCGAGGCGGGTGTGCAGGTCGTCCAGGTCGCTCTGGGCGATGTCGACGGTGAAGGTCCGGATGCTCTCGTTTGTGCTCATGGCTTTAGATTAGGATCGGTATAGGAACATTAGGTTCCTAATCAACCAGGGAGTTTGGCAATGTTGGAGACGTCGTCGCGGTTGCTCTCCTTGCTGGCGCTGCTCCAGACCCGGCCCGCCTGGACGGGGGCCGAGCTGGCCGAGCGGCTGGAGGTGACGACGCGGACGATCCGGAACGACATCGACCGGCTGCGCGAGCTCGGGTATCCGGTCGATGCGACGCGCGGGCCCGCCGGTCACTACAAGCTCGGGGTCGGCGCCAAGCTGCCGCCGTTGCTGCTGGATGACGAAGAGGCGGTTGCGGTCGCCGTCGGGTTGCGGACCGGTGCGGGGCTCGCCGGGATGGCCGAGAGCAGCGTGCGCGCTCTCACCAAGCTCGAGCAGGTCCTGCCGCATCGGCTGCGGCGTCAGGTGAACGCGGTTCATCAGGCCACGACGAAGGGGCCCGAGGACACCGGGACGAATGTCGAGGCTCCGCAGATCGAGTCGGCGCTCCTGAGCACGATCGCGGCGTGCATCCGTGATCAGCACTACCTGCGGTTCGACTACGAGGTTCCCCAGGGAGCGCTCTCTCGGGATGCAGGATCAGCCCGTACGTCGGATCTCCCGGTTCTCGTGCAGCCGTACCGGATGGTCAGCTGGAACCGGTTCTGGTACGTCGTCGCCCGTGATGATCGCGACGAGTGGCGGACGTACCGGGCGGACTGGATGTCGTTGCGGATGGCAACGGGTATGCGGTACGTACCGCGGCCGATGCCGGGCGACGACTACACCGACTTCGTACTGCGTGACGTCGCGTCGACCGGGTGGAAGGTGCACGCGCGGATCACGGTGTTCGCTCCGGCCGCCGACGTCCTGAGCCGGATTCACGCGGCCGTCGGTGTCGTTGAGGCGGTCGATGACGAGACCTGTGTCCTGGTCACGGGCTCGGATTCGCTGGAGATGATCGCGGTGTACGTCGGGATGCTGGGACTCGACTTCCGCGTCGACGGCCCGGCCGGTCTGGTCGAGCATCTGAAGACCCTCGGCGAGCGCTATCTCCGGGCGATCTCCGAGGGAGTTCCACCTGGATCGAATGCTTAGGCAAGGTGCGGAGTTGGAGCTATATCTATGGAGTCCATAGATAATCAGAGGGGCTTCGCGATGACTGACTCCGCCCAGATTCAGCCCAGCCGTCGGCAGATGCTTGGTTGGCTTACGGCTGGTACCGCCGCAGCGGGCTTGCCGTTGCTCGACACTCGGGCTGCCAACGCCCTGGCCGCGGCACCCGCCGGTGCCGCAGCCGCGCCGTTGACCGTGTGGCTGCCCTCGCCGGCCGACAAGGTACGGCGGGATCGGCCGTTCCCTGGTTCCTCCCCGGCCACGATCAGCCTCGCCGCGGCGCGGAACGAGTACGAATCGGGGCAGTTCGTCGTACGGACCACGAGCGGTACCACTCTGCTCGCGGTCAGTGCGGGTGAACTGACCGGTCCGGGCGGCGCCAAGCTGACGGGGATCGAGGTCTTCGAGCAGCACTACGTGCAGGTGGAGAAGACGTGGCCCGAGAGCCAGCCGAAGTACATGCCGGGGCCGTGGCCGGATGCGCTGGCGCCGCTCCCTCGGACGCGCGTTCTGTCGGTGGGTTCCGGTAGCAACCAGGGCATCTGGTTCACCGTGCACATCCCGAAGGGCCAACCGGCCGGTTTGTACACAGGCAGCATCACCCTGACCGGTGGTACCAGCCCGGTGTCCATCCCGGTGGAGGTCGAGGTCTGGCCGTTCGAGATCCCGGACACCGCGAGTACGGCCACGGCCGCAGCGATCTGGTACCAGCAGGTCGCGCGGCACTACGGGCTCGCGCATACCGACCCACAGCACGAGCCGATGATGCGGAAATACTACGAGCTGCAGAAAAAATACCGGCTCATCTCCACTGATCCGCCGGGGCCGTTCCGCGCCGCCACGGCACCCAACGGACTGTGGCCGGGGCCGGGACTCGAACCGGAGCCGGCCGACTTCCTCCGGTCCGCCGACCGGTACCTGCTCGACCCCAGCGCGGGCCGCTACCGGATCCCGCTGTATGCCACCGGGGACTACAACACCGGCTTCACGTTCGATGCCGCGAAGGTCAGGCAGGTCCTGCAGGGCCTTCGTGAGCGTGGAATCGTGGACCGCGGCTACTTCTACTGGGCCGACGAGCCGATGAACGACACCGCGTTCGCACACGTCAAGAAGTTCTTCGCCGACGTCTCCGCGGTAGCGCCCGACATCGACCACGTGCTGACCCTGACCGACCCGCCGAACCAGGACCTGCTCGACTTCGTCCGAGCCTGGTGCTTCGTCATCACCGTCCCCAAACCGGAGCTGCCCGGCATCGTCGACGCGCTGAAGGCCCGCGGCGACACAGTCTGGTGGTACACGGCCTGGCGGCACGCCTACCCGCTGCCCAGCATGTTCCTCGCCGACAGTTCCGTCAGCGCCCGCATGCTGCCCTGGATCCAGTACAGCCACGGGATCGAGGGCTGGTTGTTCTGGTCGACCACTGTCTTCGGTAAGTGGGAGCACGACCGCGGGTACGCGCCGAGCGACCGCTGGACCGATCCGTTCCCCCTGCCCGGAGGGGACGCAGGCGACGGCTACCTGATGTATCCCGGTCCGGATGGCCCGGTCCCGTCCATCCGCCTGGACAACCTGCGCGATGGGTTCGAGGACTTGGAGTACCTCGCTCTGTACGACCGCAGGGCCGCTGAACTCGCAGCTGGGTGGGACCTCGCCGTACCGGCGAAGCCGCTGCAGTCGTACCACGACGTGCTGCACACGGGCCCAGCGCCGTACCGGGACGACCCGGCGCTATTCCACCGGATCCGCCGCCAGGTGGGAGCAGAGGTGGCCCAGCTCTTCGGCAGTGCGCCGGCTGTGGTCCGGATCGAGCGGTCAACCGCGCACGGTGTCGTTGTCGAGCTCATCACCGGCCGGAACAACCCAGTGACCGTCGGCGGGATCAGCAGCCAGCCGGTGCAGACGACGGCGACCGGTGCGCGGCACCGGGTGGTCCTGGAGATCCCGGCGGGCCAGCGGGACATCGCGATCACCGTAGGCGGCTCCACGTTCAGCCGGACGGTGGAGATCCGGCCGGTCGCCGTACCGCACGACATCCCGATCAACTCGTTCGAGACAGCGGCGGATGTGGCACGGCTGGTCACTCAGGAGGCCAGCGCGACCTGGTCCGACCAGCACCCCACGACCGGGCGGCACTCGGCCAAGCTGGTCTTCAACGCCAACGCGGCCGACCCGGCGTGGTCGGGTGTGTACTTCTACACCGCGCGGGAGAACCGGCCGGACAACTCCATCGGGCGCACCGACTGGTCGAAGATCGACGCGATTGCGTTCGACGCGTACAACGACTCCGACGACGTAGCGGTGATCTACTGCGACTTCCACGACCCGGTGCGGCTCGACAACGGCAACCCGTTCTACCTGTCTCCGCGCAAGCATCAGCGGGTGGTCATTCCGCTCACCGGTCTCGCGAGTGACCTTCCGCGGATCACCTCGATCCACCTGCGGACTCCCAAGCGCAGTACGCCGTTGACCGTGTTCATCGACAACGTCCACTTCCAGCGCAGCCGCACCGACCTCCCGGTCCCTGGAACGTGGAGCAGGCAGGACGCGGACCGGCTGCTCACGGTCCAGACGGTTCAAGCCGACGGCTCTATCCGGTACCTGCAGCAGGACGGCTCTGGTTGGACGGCGACCAGCCTTCCCGCAGGAGTCGCGGGTGCTGTCGCAAGTGCCCTGGACCCGGCCGGGCGAATGAACCTCTTCGCACTGACCTCGAGTGGTGTCGTCAAGTGGAGCCGGAACGGGCAGCACGTACTCCTGGACCTGACGCCGACGAACGGCACCAAGCAACAGCTGACCGGACGTCCTGCTGCGATCGTGGACGCCACTGGGCGGATGGCGTACTTCGTCCGATCGGTCGACGGTCACCTGATCCACGGTCGGCAGTCCGCACCGGGCTCGGCTGTGTGGACTGCTGTCTACGTCACGGACAGCAGCGGCGCCAGGGTCCGCATCAGCGGTGACCCAGCTGCTGCGCAGGACGTGTCCGGCAACCTCACCTACATGGCCCGCAACCTGGCCGGTGAGCTGTGGCACGGCTGGGAGAGTGCTCCGGGCAACAACCAGTGGATCGGGGACCGGATTCTGCAGGGCGGTACCGGCGAGGTCGTTCGGCTGGAGGGACGTCCGGCCATGGCGCAGGACATCTCCGGTCGCCTGACCTTCCACGCGCGCAACGCCGCCGGCGCCTACGTCCACGGCTGGCAGTCCACTCCGGGTAACGGCCCCTGGCGCTGGGACCTGCTGCCGTTGACGGTGACTGTCGACGGCGCCGCGGAGACCGTCACTGTGGCCGGCGATCCCGTCAGTGCACTGGATGCCTCCGGCAAGCTGGTCAGCTTCGTCCGCACCACCGACAACCGCATCTTCCACAACTGGCAACGCCATCCTGGCAGCGGACCCTGGGACGCAACCGTCGTCCGCGTCGGGACCGCCTACGCCTCGGTCAGCGGTGATGGGGCGGTCGGTCAGGACAGCACAGGCGTTCTGCACTACTTCGCGCCGACGGCCGCCGGGCCGCTGGGGCACTGGTACCAGTACGGGCCTGGCGTCGGACCGTGGCAAAGTGGGCCACTGCCGTCGTGATGCCTGTCGTTGGGTCAGCTGGGATCGGTGCCGAGGCCTGCGTTGCGGGCCTGGATGATCGCGGTGGCGCGGTCGGCGATGCCGAGTTTGGTGAAGATCGCGGAGACGTTGTTGGCCACGGTCTTCGAGGCTAGGTGGAGGCGGTCGGCGATCGCAGGGTTGGACAGGCCGGCCGCGAGGAGATGCAAGATCTCGCGTTCTCGGCTGGTGAGTTCCGGGAACGGTTCGGCCGCGGGGGCGGCGGGAGCGGCGAAGAATCCGAGAACGCGGCGCGCAACGCCGGGTCCGAAGATCGCTTCTCCCGCGGCGACCGCGCGGATCGCGCGGGCGATCTCGTCCTGTTCTGCGCCCTTCACCAGGTAGCCGCGCGCCCCGGCTCGCATGGCCGCGAACACCGAGTCGTCGTCCTCGAACATCGTCAACACCAGTACGGCGACCTCGGGCGCCGACCGCGCCAGCTCACGGGTGGCCGCGAACCCGTCGAGATCAGGCATCTGCAGATCGAGTACGGCGACGTCCGGGCGGTTCGTGATCACCTCGCGAACCGCTTCTCGCCCGGTCGCCGCAACCCCGACCACCTCGATGCCAGGCAGCGACGTCAGCAACGCTGCCAACCCAGCCCGAACCACCGGATGGTCATCAGCCAACACAACCCGGATCATGAGACATCCAAGGGGAAACGGGCATGCACGCGGCCGCCGGTGGGGGTTGGGCCGGCTTCGAAGGCGCCACCTAGTTCGGCGGCTCGTTCGCGCATCGCGTGCAGGCCGACGCCGGGGCGCCATGCGCCGTTCGGTGGGCCGTCGTCGGTCACTTCGACCTCCAGATCGTCGCCACAACGCAACGCTAGTACGGCGGAGGTCGCGCTGGAGTGCCGGACCACGTTGGTGAGTGCTTCGGTGGCAATCCGGTACGCCGCGACTTCCAGAGCCGCGGGCAGTGCGGGCAACCCTTCCGCCGCGACCTCGACCTGAATCGACGCGCCATCGGCCCGGAACGCGAGCTGATCCGCTCTCTGCTGCAGCGCGCCGACCAGCCCCAGGTCGTCCAACGCCGGTGGACGGAGGTCGTCGACAAGACGCCGGACGTCGGCGATCGCCGTGCGCGTATCGGTCCGCAAGGTCGTGATCAGATCACGCGCCTTACTGGTATCGGTGTCGATGAGGTTCGCGGCAGCGTCGGCGGTGAACGCTACTCCGGTCAACGTGGGGCCGAGGCCGTCATGCAGATCGCGACGGATCCTGCGTCGCTCTTCCTCGCGCGTTGCGACCAGCTTCTCGCGGGACGACTGCAGTTCGCTCGACAGCCGGGTCGCATGGACGGCGACGGCCAGCGGTATCGCGAGCAGTGCGAGCACATCACGATCCGCGGCCGAGAGCGCGTTCTCGCCGGAGCGAAGCCCGATCATCAGCTGGGCGACCGACGTACCGCCGTACTCGAGATCCAGCGGTACGGCGATCTGCGGCTCGGTGCCGTCGGCGGCGATGACTGTGCCATCGACCGTGAGCGCGGTGTACGGGAACCGGAGGCCGGAACGGATCGCGGCGACGACGCCCGGGAGTCCGGCAGACAGCTGTTCACCGACGCGGGACGCGATCCGGGCGGGATCACGGCGATCTCCGTAGAGAGCGCGATCTACGAGTTGCTGGAGACGCGGCAAGATCGGGGCGATGATCAGCGCCACGAGAACGGTGATCGCCGCTGAACGGCCGCCGCGCGACGGGATCAGCGAACCGAGGATCGCCGCGAGACCTGCATAAGAACCGATGGCCAGGAGCGTCAGTAGTCCCCAGGTCAGTGCACGGGACACGACCAGCCGGATGTCGAGCAGTTGATGCCGGACGATCGCGACCGCGACGGAGATCGGGATCAGCGGGATCGCGAGCAGTACCAAGATCGGCGTACCGGCGATCAGGCCCCAGGGTGTGATGAAGAGCAGTGCAATCACCGAGGCTAAAAGCAACCAGAGGAGCTGGCGGCGGCCGATCTCGTCGGCGCGGCGGAAACGGATCACCAGGCAGCTGATCGCCAGCAGGAGCGCGATCAGGTTGCGGATCTCGGTGGCGGTCCACAGCGGCTGCAGCTCGGCGTACGAGGGGATCACCAGAAACCCGGTCGGGAGACCGTCGGAGATTGGTTCGCCGCTGGCGCCCATCTCGATCACGAACAGCGGTGCGGTGACGATGATGCCGAGCGCGGCCCAGCGCCAGCGCGGAGAGAGCGCTCTTCCATTCGGGAACAGCAGCAGCGCGAGCGGCAGGAACAGCCCGATCGACCACGGCCAGGCCAGGAGCGTGATGGTGGCGACCAACTGCTGGGTGGACAGCGGGGCGCCGGCGTCGGCCAGCACCGGCATCAGTGGGCCGCCGAGAGTCGTGGTCGCGTGACCGATGCCGTCGGCAATGAACAGCCAGCCGATCGGATTGCTCGGGCGGTGCCACGCGATCACCGCGCCGCACAGACCGAACGTGACTCCCATCAGGCCGTTCGTCACGACGAACCCGTCGAGCATCTCCTGCCAGCCCCAGCCGGCCACCGCCGAGAACACCAGGCCGAGCGCGACCTCAAGAACGACCAACGCACCCAGAGCGCCGGCCAGACCGCGCCGAGAACGCGCTCTCTCGGGACTCACGCGATCTGTCATACCGGCAGTGTGCTCCAGAGAATGTCCCGGCGTCTCGGGATCACGATCCCGGAGAGGCCGGGGAACTGCCCGAGAACGGGGGACCGTGCTCTCAGGTGCTCTCCGGCGGAAGTCGCGACGGTGGTTCCAGGCGAACTGGAAGGAGTTCGGAAATGTCTGGAATCTACAAAGCGGGCCTCGTGATCCTCGGCCTGGTATCGGTGGCGGACCTGTCCACCCCGTTGCTGAGTGACGGGGAGCATCCGCCGATGGCGGTCGCGATCGGTGCCGCCGTGGCCGGCCTGATCAGCCTCGTACTGATCGCCTTGGGCTGGCAAGGAAAGCGCTGGGTGCTGGCGCCGCTGATCGCGTTGCGGCTGGCATCGGCTCTGCTCGCGGTCCCGGCGTTCTTCGTGGCCGACGTACCGGCAGCCGGAGTTGCAGCGGCCGGCGTCGGAGTCGCTGCGACGATCTTCGGAGTCATTGCGGTCCTGATGCCCGCACGCACCCCGGTTCGTGTGTGATGAGCCAGACGGTCGCAACAGCGCCGCGGGCGGACATCCGTACGGCGTCTCGGTGGTTCGCGGCGCTCATCCTGCCGATCGGTCCGGCCGCGGTCGCGCTGCTGCGGTACTTCCTGCCGTACGACACGGTCGATGATCCGGCCACGATCACCAGCAAGCTGATGGCCGATCCCGGCGGTACCTCGCTGATGCTTTGGTTGGGCTTCATTGCAACGCTCACCTTGGTACCCGGCGCCTACTTCGTCAGCCGGTTGATCCGCACCCGGGTGCCCTGGCTGACCGCGATCTCCCTGATCCTCGTCGTACCGGGGTATCTGGTGCTGCCGTGGATGGCTTCGGGTGACGCCTTCATCTGGTCGGCCGGGCAGGCCGGGTTGGACGCAGCGTCGATCACCAAAGCCGCCGAGGTGCCGCACGGCTCGGTCAGTCTCGCTGCGGTCGTGTTCGTGGTCGGCCATGTGCTGGGCACGATCCTGCTCGGGGTCGCGCTGTGGCGTTCTCGGATGGTGCCGCGCTGGGCGGCGATCGCAACCGCGATCTCGCAGCCGATCCACATCATTGCGGCGGTTGTCGTGGTCAGTCACACGCTGGATCTGGTCGGTTGGGGGCTACAAGCAGCCGGCTTCGCCGCGGTGGGGTGGGCGATCCTGCGACTGCGTGACCACGGCTGGGATCCGTTGCCCTAAAGGGACGACGTACCCATGGACCGGCTCGTCCGGCGCTAGTCTCGAGCTGCTGAAGGGGCCTTGTCATTTTGAGGGGGCAGAGATGACCGAGATACAGGCGCTGGGCGAGCTTGGGGCGAAGATTCAGATCGGCAGTTTCAAGATCGCCGACGCAGCCCAGGCGGACACCGCGGGCATGGCGTTCGTGCTCGACCAGATGGCGGTTCGGCCGGCCGTACAGACGTTGAAGGCCTGGGCGCTCGAACAGCTCGCGCCGGTGGCCGGGGAGACCGCGGTCGACGTCGGCTCGGGGACGGGCGAGGACGTGGTCGCGTTCGCGGAACTAGGGTTGCGGGCCTTCGGTGTCGAGCCGAGCGCGGGGCTTCGGCAGGAAGCGGTACGGCGTTGGCCGGACTGCAAGGCGGAGTTCGTGGACGGGCTGTCGGACAAGCTGCCTTTCGACGACGAGTCGGTCGATGTCGTGCGCTGTGAACGCGTTCTCCAGCACGTGGAGGATCCGGCGGGATCGGTTCAGGAGATGGCTCGGGTTCTGCGTCCCGGCGGCCGGATCGTTCTCATCGACACCGACTGGCAGACCGCGATCGTGCACCCGGCAGATCCTGATGTTCTGCAGAGAATGATCTCCAGCTTCCTGTCTCACGCGGCGAACCCGTTCTCGGGACGTCAGCTCCGCGGGCAGCTCGTGAACGCGGGCCTTACGATCAGCGGCGAGAACGCAGCGACCTGGCTCGAGCCGCAGTCGGGAGCGCGCCAGGGATTCGTGTCGATGGTGCACGTTCGTGCGCTGCAGAGTGGTGCGATCACGGCGGCAGAGGCCGAAGCGTTCGTGCAGGGCATCACCGACGCAGCCGACCGCGGTGCGTTCCACCTGTCGCTGACCATGTACGCCGTGAGTGCGGTCAAAGCCCCTGTTGCTTGAGAAACGCAACGGTTCGGCTCATCGAGGTTGGCCAGGCTGGGCCGAACGCGTGTTCCTCGCCGGGATACGTGTGCAGTGTGGCCTTCTTCCCGGCTGCGGTGAGCTCAGAGAGCGCTCTCCGGGACCAGGCGATCGGGCAGGTCGAATCCGATTCGCCGTGATGGATCAGTACCGGTTCGGTGATCCGGTCGAAGAACGTCGCCGGAGAAACGTTTCTCCAGAACGCCGGGTTCTGCGCGGGTTCGCCGTACGCGCGCAGGATCGTGGCGGCGACAGCACTCTCCGGGCGCGTCCAGCGGTTGAAGTTCTCAACGGTGTTGGTGCTGACCGAGGCGAACACGACCGCAGCCTTCACCAGGCCGGGCTTGGTGACCAGGGTGTTGTACGTGATCCCGCCACCCATCGACCGGCCGAGCATTCCGATCCGGTCGGGATCGACGTACTGCGAGGTCTGCAGCGCGAGAACGGCGTTGATCACGTCCTCGGTGTAGCCGAGTCGCAGGTTGAGCTCGGAACGCGGATCATCGGACGATTGCGCGTGATTGCGGTAGTCCGTGTGCAGTACGACGTACCCGCGGCGGGCCAGGTAGTCCTGCTCACGGGCGAGGCCGCGGCCGTTGGTGTAGACGGCCGGGTCGATGTAGCCGTGGTTCAGAACGAGCGCTGGATGCGGGCCCGGCGTGCTCGGGACATTGAGGATCCCGGAGATCGTGAGAGAACCGCTGGCATACGTCACGTGGTACCGGGTGTAGGCCGCGTTCCGGGCCAGGACACGGCCGAGGCGGAGGTCACGGCCGTCGTACTTCTTCGCCATCAGTGCCGGGAGAGACACCGGGTGAGCGCTCTCTGGGGTTCTCGACGGCGGTGGCGTAGGACTCGGCGTCGTACTGGTGGGCGGGGTCGATGGCCCGGCGGACGGCGAATTCCCGGTGCTGCCCGGGGTGGTTGGAGGGCTTGCAGTGTCTTTGCTGCTGCATCCGACGGCCGTCGCCATCACGAGCGCACCGAGTGTCGTCAACGCTGTCCGCCGCTCCATGCGCCACAGTCTGCCGTCCCGCGTCGAAAGTGGGTCGAAAGACGCGGGAAGCCGCTCTTCGGCCGCCGTGGCGTCCGGAACGGCGCGGGCTCGTGGCATTGACGAACGGGGTGAGTGGGAGGAGGGTCGAGAGGAGTGGGCGAGGTCTGGGGGAAGGCCGGCCGCGCTGCTGGGGTGGAGATGCTCAGGGTTCGCGTTGCACCCGGCAACGACCGGTCCCTGCGGTGTCGCGTCGTCGACGCGCACCGCGTCATGTCGTGATCAGCGACCGGGCGGGGAGCAGGCATGAGCACCATCGAGAACATGAGAGAGCGCGTTCGCGGGC
The DNA here is from genome assembly GCF_004348455.1 of Kribbella albertanoniae. Classification (GTDB taxonomy): domain Bacteria; phylum Actinomycetota; class Actinomycetes; order Propionibacteriales; family Kribbellaceae; genus Kribbella; species Kribbella albertanoniae. The sequence goes on along the minus strand of NZ_SMKA01000066.1, from coordinate 13,898 downwards.
AGATCTTCACGGTCGGCGATGACGGGTACGACGACGCACGCCGCGTCTACAACGCGATGCACGACAAGCGGCCGCAGGTCGTCGTGCGTTGTGAGAACGCTGGAGACGTGATGGCCGCGGTCGACTACGCCCGGACAAACGAGCTGGAGCTGGCGGTACGCGGCGGGTCGCACAGCGTGCCGGGCTTCGGCACGGTTGACGGCGGTGTGGTGATCGACCTCAGCGGCATGCGGTACGTGCGGGTGAACCCGATCAGCCGGACCGCACGAGCCGGTGGCGGAGCGACCTGGGGTGATTTCAACGCGGCCACGCACGCATTCGGGCTGGCGACGACCGGCGGGATCATCTCGACCACGGGCGTCGGCGGGCTCACGCTCGGCGGCGGCATCGGGTATCTGGCCCGCGGTCTCGGCCTGTCCTGCGACAACCTGATCTCAGCTGACGTGGTCACCGCGGACGGGCAGTTCCTGATCGCGAGCGAGAAAGAGAACGAAGATCTCTTCTGGGCTCTGCGCGGCGGTGGCGGCAACTTCGGTGTGGTCACCGCGCTGGAGTTCCGGCTGGCTCCGGTCTCCACCGTGTACGGCGGGCCGATGCTGTTCGAGATGTCGGACGCGGCCGCCGTACTGGCCGGGTTCCGGGATCTGATCGAGGATGCGCCGGAAGAGCTTGGCGGATTCCCGGCATTCCAGCTCGCGCCGCCGCTGCCGTTCATTCCCGAGAACCGGCACGGAGACCCGTTCACGCTGATCGTGGCCTGCTGGGCGGGAGATCCTGACGCCGGAGAGAGCGCGATCTCGGCGTTCCGGGAGTTCGCGCCGGTGGTTGCTGAGCATGTCGGGCCGATGCCGTACCCGGCGTTGAACAGTGCGTTCGACGGGCTGGTCCCGGCGGGACTGCAGCACTACTGGAAGGCCAACTTCGTCACTGAGCTCACCGACGAAGCGATCCAGGCGCACCTGCGGCACGCGCCGGGATTGCCTGCAGTGAACTCGACCGTGCACATCTATCCGATCAATGGTGCGTGTCACCGGGTCACCGCGGATGCCACGGCGTTCGCGTATCGCGATGCCAAGTTCGCCACGGTGATCGCGGGGATGTGGCCGGATCCGGCTCAGAACGCGGCCGGTACCGACTGGGTCCGGTCCTACTACGACGACATCGCGCAGCATTCCGAAGCCGGCGGCTACATCAACTTCATGGCCGGCGACGACCAGGGGCGGATCCGCGACAACTACAAGGGAAACTACGACCGCCTGGTTGAGGTGAAGCGCAAGTACGACCCGGGCAATCTCTTCCACCTCAACCAGAACATCGTTCCCTAGGAGGCCGTTCCGGTCTCAGGCGCGACAGCGGCCGGCGAGGCGCGCTACTGTTTCGCCCTCGATCTGGACGATCCTGGCCCAGGCGTCGACGCACTTGCCGCCGTTCGAGTTCAGGTAGACGGCTTTCCAGCTGCGGCTCCGGCCACTCTTGACGTCCCATTCGGTGGAAGCCCGGTACTTGCCCTGGATCCAGACGAACGAGATCGACTCCCTGGCCTTGACCAGGAAACACCACCTCCGCTGGCCAGGGTTGTACTGGACGTCCGTCCAGCCGTGCGACTGGCCGCCGGAGCCGGTGAGCTGGACGGGACCGCGGCCCACCGAGTGGTAGTTCTCGCCACACAACCCCGCAGCCTCGGCAGCGGTTGGCTGGCCGACGAACAGGGTGAGGGGCAGCGCGAGGGCGGCGGCCCAGGTTGCGATCCGTCGGAGCGTCATCGTGGTCACCTTTCAGCGGAGGAAGTCAGGAGGTCAGGGAAGCGCACCAGGCTGATCGAGCGGGCCGGCAGCGGGACTTGGGCCGTACCGTCCGGTTGCGTGGTGCCGGCGGCGGAGGTGTGAACCAGTTGCTCCGGGTCGGCTCCCGTGGTCCAGCGGTCGATCTGCGGTGCGACAGGTACGCGGTGGCCGCGGATCGAGATCGGCCGGCCGGGGTACGAGGTCGCGGTGTCGTTGATCACCCAGAGAAACAGATCCGGACCTCGGCGGAACGCCCGCGTCGTGACCGTCCCCGGGGTCGCGGCGGAGCCGTCGCCGTCCACGATGCCGAGCAGTGGCCGGCTGTGCGCGGTGGACCGGATCAGGGCGGACCGGATCTGCGGCTTCGACCCGAGCTGGCAGATCGCGGACGTACCGGGACCGTGGTCCGTACCGGTGGCCGGCCGGATACCAGGTCCGCACGGGGGCCGGTAGGCCCACCAGGTGATGCCGGTGAAGCCCTGGTCGAAGTGGTCGAACCCCGTGTACAGCCCGCGCGCGGCTCGCTGGAACTCAGGCCGCTCCGGGTCGCCGGCGTCGTAGTGGAACTCCGTGTCCCAGACCGGTTTGCCGTGGTCGTGTGCTTGACCAGCGAACTCACGGAGCTCGACGAGCCGGTCGGCGGTACGGTATGCGGCCTGGTGGTGGGTGCTGGCGATCGACAACCGGGACCAGTCGTCGGCGCTCAGTCCACCGAGGAACCCGTTGTCCGGGTGACTGGCGTCGTTGCCGATGAACTTCGGCATCCGGGCCGCCGGGTAGTTGTCCTGGACGTACCTGACCACCCGGAAGAACCACGTGTGGCTGGCCGGCGGCTTGTCCGGGGATTCGTTGTTGCCGGGCTCGTTCATGATGCCGAGGATGTCGATCGGGGTCCCGGCCGCCTGGAAGTGGTTGAGGTACTGGACCACGTAGCTCCCGTACCGCTCCGGTACGGGGTAGCCGTCCTCCTTCATCCAGTCCGGGAAGTCGGGGCAGCTCGGGCCGTTGTCCGGGCAGTCCGTGACCGTGACGAAGCTGGCGAACACCTTGATCGCCGCCGGATCGGGCGCGGCGGCCCGAAGGTTCCGGATCGAGCCGATCACCGGGGCGTAGTACTTCGTGCCGCCCGCTTCCGGGGCGAACCCCATCTTGTCCGGGCGGAGCGGCACCCTGAGTACGGTCACCTGGCCGGACCCGGTGATCTCCCGGGCGGCCTGTTCCTCCGCGCCGCGCCAGCTTTCCGGCTGACCGTCGAACCGCTCGGCGACCCGGGTGCAGCCGGCGGCATCGAACGGGCAGAGTTGCTTGAGGTCGAACCCCCAGTCGGTGAAGAACCGGCGGGTCTGCGCCGGATCCACCTCGATCGGCGCAGCGGCCGGTACCGCGGATGAGGTCGTGACAGAGGATGGGGCTGGTACGGCGGATGTGGTCGGTGTACCGGCCAGCAGGACAGCGGCGATCGCCGGCACGCTGAGCAGACTGAGGCGGGATCTCATCTCTGGTCTCCATAGGTCGAGGTTGCGCGCTCATCCTGGCGGCGCGATCTTCGGAAAACCTTGAGAGCGGCCGAAGGTTTTCCGAAGACGACTCGCGCAGCATGTGGCCCGCAACGATCTGCCTACTTCGACGGAGGACGTCCTGTCATGAAGCGAATCACTCGTCTCGCCACGGTCGCACTGCTGACCGGCGCGGCGGCGGTCACTGCCGGAACCCAGACCGCCGCGGCCGACCCCGGCTGGTGCCACGGTTCGGAGGTCACAACCTGTATCAAACTGGAGGTGGAGGGCAACCGGGCCAGGGCCGTCGCGACCGCCAGGGACGTTGACGGCGGCACCGACTTCGGCGTCGACGTCCGGTGGGTGGAACTCCAGGTGTTCAACCGGACCCTCAACAAGTGGCAGAAGTTGGCCGGCACCTACGAAGAGGGCTACGAGACCCACTTCGACGTCGCGGCCAGCGGTTGGGACGACTGCGCCGGTCACGGCGGAATCATGCAGTTCCGCGCTGCCGGCTGGTACAAGTGGCGGGTCGCCCCCGACGGCTCCCCGTCCTACGACGAGATGACGACGAAGCCCTTCGGCATCAGCTGCGCCCCGTAGCGAAGCCAGTCATCGACTGTCCAGACACAGCACTGCGGCCCGGTACGACGTACCGGGCCGCGCAGGTGTTGTCAGGCTTTCGGGGCGAGTTTGTGAACGACGATCCCGGACTTGAAGGTCGTGGTGCCCAGGAGCTCCAGGTGGTGGATGTCCAGGCCCTGCCCGGCGAACATGGTCTCGCCGTCGGCCAGCACCGGGAAGACCCAGAAGTGGTACTCGTCGACCAGCTTGTTGTCCAGCAGCGTCTTGGACAGCGAGCCCGTGCCGAACTTGAGCAGGTTCCCGCCGTCCTGCTGCTTGAGCTCGCGGATCGCCTCGACGGTGTCGCCCTGCAGCAGGGTGGCGTTCCAGGTCGTTTCGGTGAGTGTGCGGCTGGCGACGTACTTCGGGATGCTGTTGAAGGTGTCCGCCATCTCACCGCTGCGCGATGACCAGGCCTCGGCGAATCCCTCGTAGGTGCGCCGGCCGAGCAGCAGTGCGTCCGTCTCGGCCATCAGCGCGCCGGAGTAGCCGAAGTGCTCCTCGTCCCAGTAGGGGCCGGAGTAGTCCTGCGGGTCGCTGATGACGCCGTTCAGGGTGACGAAGGTGGACTCGATGAGCTTACGCATGATGGTGCCTCTCTCTACGGTTGGTAGGGACGCTTGATGCGGGCGTCCCGGAGTGCTTGGGCCCACCAGACGAGCTGGTCGAGCATGAGCTTGGCCTGGGCTTCGTAACCCGCGGACGGACGCGGCCAGTCCCCGTCGGCGGTGAACTGCTCCCAGTAGCAGGGGAGCGTGACTGTGTTGCGGATGGTAACGGCCTGCAGTTCGGTGAACACCTGCCGCAGTTGGGCGGTGGCCAGCAGGCCCCCGCTCTCCCGGCCGTAGCTGACGATCGCAACCGGCTTGGCGTGCCACTCCTCGTAGTACCAATCCAGTGCGGTCTTCAGAGGAGCCGGATAGCCGCTGTTGAGCTCCGGAGTGACCACTGCGAACGCGTCTGCCGTTGCGAGCCTCGGCGCCAGTACGGCGACCTCCGCGGGCGTCGGGTCGTCAGTATCCAGCAGTGTGGCCGGCAGGTCGGCGACTGCGAGGTCGATCAGGTCGACCGTGAACTGCTTCGCTGCCTGCTCCGCCAGCCAGTGTGCGACGGTCGGTCCGAAGCGCCCGTGGCGAGTGCTGCCGATGATGACTGCCAGTCGCATTTCCTGCCTCCTTCCTGTTGACCCAAACTCTGCCGGAAGGCGTTTACGGTTTCTTTCCGGTCGGAGCAGTGGCCACCGGAAAGATAGGGTGCGGCCATGCGTTTTGGGGTGCTGGGACCGGTGACGGCCTGGACTGACGCGGGGGAGCCCGTTGTCATCCAAGGCCTCAAGGTTCGTGCGCTCCTGGCCGACCTGCTCGCGCATGAGGGCCGCCCGGTCCCCGCGGACCGTCTGATCGACGACCTGTGGAGCTCACAGCTGCCTGGCAACCCCGCCGGGACGCTGTCCGCGAAGGTCTCGCAGCTGCGCCGAGCCTTCGAGGACGCGGAGCCGGGTAGCCGCGCGCTGGTCCAGTCGGGGCCGGCTGGCTACTCCATTGCGGTCGACAAGTTGTCGTACGACGCACTGACGTTTGCGGACCAGGTGGAGGCTGGGGCGCTGAGCGAGGCGCTCGCGCTGTGGCGCGGACCGGCGTACGCGGACTTTGCGGACGAGGCCTTCGTCGAGACCGCAGTGGCTCGGTTGACCGAACAACGGTTGGCCGTGCTGGAGCGGGCGGACGTGCCGGTCAGTGAGCTGACAGCGCTGGTCGCTGAGCATCCCCTGCGCGAGGGCCTGCGGGCGGCGCACATGCGTGCTCTGTACCGCGCTGGTCGGCAGAGCGAGGCGCTGGACAGTTTCGAGGAGTTGCGGCAGCTTCTGCTTGATGAACTCGGCCTGGATCCGAGTCCGCCACTGGTGGCGCTGCAGCAGTCGATTCTGGCCCAGGCGCTGCCACAGGCTCGCAGTAATCTGCCGGCCCAGTTGTCGGAGCTGATCGGCCGCTCAGACGCGCTGGATGCGATCAGCAGCAGTCTGAGTACCTCCCGGCTCGTCACGCTGACCGGACCGGGTGGAGTCGGGAAGACGCGGCTGGCGTTGGCGACCGCAGCCGCAGTGGCTGACCGGTTCGCGGACGGCGTGGTCCTCGTCGAACTGGCTGCAGTGACGCCGGACGCGATCTCGGTGCGGGACTCGCTGACCGACGCATTGCACGTGGCCCTGGATCTGCGGGACAGCGCGGGCTCAGCTGCGGCGACTGTCGAGCGCCTGGCAGCAGTCCTGGGCTCACGGCTGCTGGTGCTCGACAACTGCGAGCAGGTGATTGCTGAGGTCGCCGACCTGGCGGACGACCTGCTAGCGGCCGCACCGGGGCTCAGAGTGCTGGCCACGAGCCGGGAGCCACTCAACCTGGCCGGTGAGGTGGTGTGGGCGGTACCGCCACTGGACGTGCCCGCCGCCGCATCTGATCCAGGTGCAGTGGCGGACTGCAGCGCCGTACAGCTGTTCGTTGCTCGTGCGTCTGCCGCGGCTCGTGACTTCGCACTGACCGCTGACAACGCTGCGGACGTCGCAGTGCTGTGTCGGCGACTGGACGGCATTCCGTTCGCACTGGAGCTCGCTGCGACCCGAGTGCGTGCACTGGGCGTTCGTGGGCTGGTTGCTCGTCTGGATGACCGCTTCCGGCTGCTGGCGACCGGGCACCGCGGTGCTGCGCCACGGCAGCAGACTCTGCTCGCGATGATCGACTGGAGCTGGGAGCTGCTCAGTCCCGAGGAGCAGGTCGTGCTGCGACGGCTCGCCGTACATGCGGATGGCTGTACGGCGGAGGCTGCGTCAGCCGTGTGTGACGACGACGTGCTGGAGGTGCTGGTTCGGCTGGTCGACAGGTCGCTGGTTGTCCCGGTGCACGGCGCGGACGGCCCGCGGTACCGGTTGCTGGAGTCGGTTGCGGCGTACTGCACGGACAAGCTCGTTGCTGCCGGCGAGTTGGAGGCTGTGCGGCAGCGGCACCTGGAGTACTACGTGCAGCTCGTCGAGTCGGCCCAGCTGTCCGGTGACGGCCAGAACCGCTGGCTGCGTGTTCTGGACGAGGACGCGTCCAATCTGCGGACGGCGTTCGATCGGGCGATTGCCACTGGCCAGTCCGGCCTGGCTGAGCGGCTAGTCGATGCAATGGCGTGGTACTGGTTCCTGCGCGGGCGGCTGGCAGAGGCGGTGCGGTCCTTGAACGCCCTGCCCGATTCGGAGCGCGCAGGTGCCTGGCGCACGGGCTTCCTGTACCTGCAGGCGGATAGCGGAGCCGCTGCTGAGCGCGAGCGATGGCTGCCGACGGCAGACGCACGCGGGCAGTGGTGGATCGCGTTCACGAGTAGTGATGTGGGTGAGCTCCAGACCGGCCAGGTGCTCTTGGAGCGGTCCCTGAAGACCTTCGAGGCTGACGGAGACACCTGGGGTGTCGCTGCAGTGCTGGTGGAGCGCGCGAAGCACGCGCACGTCCGCTCCGACGTGGACGCATTGCGTGCGGATGCAGCGAAGGGCCTCCGGCTGTTCCAGTCGCTAGGCGACCGCTGGGGCATGCTGCAGGCAACGAGTTGGCTTGGTGCGGCCGCTGAGCTGGCTGGCGATTTTGATGAGGCTGCGCGGCTGCACAGTGAGTCCGCGCAGATCGCTGAGGAGCTGGAGCTTTGGCCTGAGGTGGCCGGCGCGTTGGGGATGCTGGGCTGGACTGCCGTCAGGCAGGGCGAGTACTCGGCCGCACGAGCACATGGCGACCGTGCGCTCCGACTGGCGGTTGAACAGGGACAGCGGGCACTGCAGGCGCTGGCGGAGATCGTGCTGGCCTTCGCTGCCCGACGTACTGGCGATCTGGACGATGCCGAGCGTCGGCTGCGGTTGCTGCTGGACGCTGCGCGGTCGCAGACCGAGGCGGTGCTCTACCTGTCCCTGGTGCTGGACGAACTCGGCTTCGTGCTCGAGCTCAAGGGCGACCTGGCTGCCGCGCTGAAGCACCACGCCGAGGCGTTCGAGGTGGCGGCCGGGTACGACGCCGTCCGCGGCCTGTGCTGGGCGCTGGAGGGCATGGCCGCCTGCGTGCCGGACAAGAGCCTCGCGGCCCAGCTCCTCGGCGCAGCAGCCGCGACGCGGGCTCGCGAGCAGCATCTGAGCGCTGCGACCGAGGTGGACGATCTGGCGCGCGCAGTCGAGGCTGTTCGCGGTGCGCTCGGCCCGGACGCCTACGAGCTGGCGTACGCGCAGGGCGGCCTGCTGACACCCCAGGAGGCGTTCGATCTGCTCCAGGATGTTCTGTAGTTGAGATTATTAGCTGTGCTGAGTACTTTTGAGCCATGGACTACGGCCACGATCTGGTCTTCGGGACTTTCCTGACCCCGGCGATCGACGACCCGGCGCGCGTGATCGCGCTGGCACAACTGACCGAGCAGGTCGGGCTGGACCTGGTGACCTTCCAGGACCACCCGTACCAGCCACGCCTCATGGACGCCTGGACACTGCTGTCCGTCGTCGCAGCGCAGACCCAGCGCGTCAAAGTCGCGACGAACGTCGCCAACCTGCCCATGCGGCATCCGGTCGTGCTGGCACGCAGTGTGGCCACCCTCGACCAGATCACCGGCGGACGGGTCGAGCTCGGACTCGGAGCGGGCGGATTCCTGGAGGCTGTTGCGGCCAACGCCGGTCCACACCTCACGGCCGGTCAGAGCATCAGTGCGCTCGAAGAGGCCATCGCGATCATCCGGGAGGTCTGGACGCCGACAGGTGGCGGCATCAGGCTTCCCGGCAAGCACTACACCGTTTCCGGCGCCAAGCGCGGTCCGCAGCCGGCGCACGACGTACAGATCTGGCTCGGTGCCTACAGGCCGCGCATGCTGGCCGTCACTGGTCGCCTTGCGGATGGCTGGCTGCCCAGCAGTGGGTACGCCGGTCCCGACCAGCTCACTGCGATGAACAAGCTGATCGACGAGGCGGCTGTCGACGCAGGTCGTGATCCCGCATCGGTGCGGCGGCTGTACAACGTGTCGGGGCGGTTCTCGGGCGGCGGTGGGTTCCTGGAAGGGCCGGAGGAGCTGTGGATCGACCAGCTCACCGAGCTGACCCTCGGCGAGGGGATGAGCACCTACATCCTGGCTTCTGACGACCCGACTGACATTCGCCGGTTCGCTGAGGTGGCGGTCGGTGTCCGAGAGGCTGTGGAGGCTGCTCGGTCCGGGGCTGTGGTTCCAGCTTCAGCGGAGGTCGTTCCGCAGTCCGGCGGGTTCGCCGTCGTACCGACTCCGCCACCTGCTGTACGGCGAAGCGCCGTACAGGTGCTCGACGAGTCGGAGCGCCCCACCGGGCCGGCGCTTGATCCCGAGCGGGCGTATACGCCGTACCAGCTGTCGTCGGGGCAGCACCTGATCGACGTACACGATCATCTGCGCGCGGAGCTCGAGCAGATTCATGATCTGGTTGAGCAGGTGGCGGCTGGCTCACTCGGCATCGGCCAGGCGCGTTCACACATCAACACGATGACCATGCGGCAGAACAACTGGACGCTCGGCACGTACTGCGAGTCCTACTGCCGGCTCGTCACTACGCACCACTCGCTCGAGGACGCGTCGATGTTCCCGCAGCTACGTCGGGCCGACCCAGCGCTGGTCCCAGTCGTGGACCGGCTGCAGGAGGAGCACCTGATCATCCACGACGTACTGGAGGGCGTGGACAAGGCTCTGGTCGCACTGGTGGACGGCTCCGGTGACATCGACGGGCTGCGCGCAGCGGTCGACCTGCTGGACGACACGCTGCTGTCGCACCTGTCCTACGAAGAACGCGAGCTGGTCGAGCCGCTGGCCCGGCTGGGCGTGATGTAGCGGACTACTTCGCTTCGCCCAACAGCGAAGCGAGGATGTCGAGCAGACGCAGCGTGGGAGCGTCACCGAGCAGCCGGGCCGCTGACGTGGGCGGCTCGGCGTTCAGGCGGACCTGCAGCAGCTTGAAGTCGCGCACGTTCGCCGGATTCACCAGATCGGCGTGCACTGCGCCCAGAAGCTCCGCACCGGCGGAGGCGTTCGTGTAGGTCATCCGGATGAAGCTGTCGCTGACAGGGAAGAGAAACGGCCGCTTCAGGTGCAGCAGCTTCGACTTCTTGGCCTGCCCGAAGCCCCGGTGCCCGGAGAACTTCTCGTCGAGCGCCATCGCAGCCTCGAACAGCGCACTCCCCGGCGCAGCGTCCTCCAGCCGCGCATCGACCGGCACCGCCGCGAACTCCTTGTCGGCATCCACCTCGAGCAGCCACGGAATGTCCAGCGCCCGCAGGTCGGAGCCGATCACCATCGTCCGCGCCAGGTCCTCCAGCGTCACCCGGCTCGGGTCGCTGCCACCGACAGTCGTCATCCCCGGCAGGCCGTCGTAGTACCGCAGTACGGCGCCGTTGCTCTCGGCATAGATCCGAAGCTGGGCGATCGCCTCGTCGACGACGATCTTCCGAGTACCGATGTTCATGGCCACACCCTCACACTCTTGGTGGCAGACCCGCCAGCAGGCGGACCATCATTCCTCACCGCGTTTCCGCAGATCGTAGGCGACCCCACGCTCACCCACACGCCAGGGTCACTTCCCGTTATCCACAACCTGTAACCATCCGTCCCGAATCCCCCGATTCCCAATAAACTCTCCGTAACAGGCCAACCACCGAACGGAGGCGAACGTGAGCACAGCCCAGCAAGCGATCGCACTCCTCCTGTCCGGTGTCCTGCTGCTGGTGCCCATCGGCCCGGCCGCCGGCGCCCCTGGCCCGCCACGCGACTCGGGGTCGTGCGTGCATGTCGACGTCCAGGTGAGCGTCGACGGCGAGGTCCTCAGCAAGGGCCCGCAGATCGCCCACGACGGCGGCTTCGCCCATGCCGGGACCGGACAGACCTTCACCTTCCAGGCGCGAACGTTTCCCGCCGCCTCCAACATCTGTTCGTTCCCGGTCACCGATGCACGGTCGTGGAAGGTCAGTGTCTGGCCCTGCGAGAACATGCCGGCGCCACCACCTGCCCGGACGCAGTCGCTGAGCTTCACAGTCAACCTTCCTCTCGGCTGCGAGGTGATCGACTCGCCAGGACTGCTGACCGCATCCCTGACGAACGGCAAGGCCGCAGCGAGCGGCAACGTGATGATCTATGCCGGAGCACCCGGCTTCGTTCTGCCCGACAAACAGGCGCGCGGACTGTTCGGCCCATTCGCATTGCAGTCCGACCCGGTGAACTCGCTCACTGGGGCTCTGGTCGCCGCCGAGACAGATGCAGCCGTGGCAGGCGTGGGTGTTCCGCTCACAGTGGCCCGGACGTACAACTCCGGCGATCAGTCGCCGGGTCCGCTCGGCCCGGGCTGGCGTCCGTCGTATTCCGATCGCCTTGCCGTAGATGCCGGGGGAGCGCGCTACCTCGCGTCGGACGGGCGCGAGATCGGCTTCCGTCGGCAGGGGACAGCGTTCGTCATCGAGAAGGGGGCTGCGCGGTTCAGGCTCGCCCGCGCCGGATCCGAGTTCATCCTGACAAGCGTCGATCAGTTGCGGATGCGGTTCTCGGCTGCGGGTGACCTGCGATCGATCCAGGATCGCAGCGGTCAAGGCGTAGTGATCGAGCGGGTGGCGGGGCGCCTCGCCACAGTGACCAATGGACGACGGTCACTCTCGTACGACTACAACGAGCTCGGACTGATCGGCGCTGTCCGGCTCTCCGGGCCGGGAGTCGAGCCGCGCACAGTCCGCTACGAGTACGCCGATGGCCGATTGGCCCGGGTGACCTCGCCCGGCGGAGTTTCGACGCGGTACGAGTACGCCGACGGCCGCCTGAAATCGGAGACCGTCGGTGACGCCGCCAAACCGGCATTCCTGACGGAGTACGACGCCGGTGGGCGAGTGGTGGCGCAGACCGATGCCAAGGGCGGGAAGTCGACCTGGTCGTGGGAGGAGGCCGGCATCCGGGGGACGTCCACGATGACGGACCCGACGGGCGGGAAGTGGATCAACCAGTACGAGCGGCGCTGGCTCGTGCGCCAGATCGACCCGACGGGTGCGTCGGTGTCGTTCCACTACGACGCTGACGGCAATCTGCTCCGGGTCTTCGACGGCCTCGGTCATGGGGCTCGCCACACCTACGACGCGGCTGGGCGAGTGCTCGCATCGAAGGACGCAGGCGGCAATGTCACTCGGCGGACCTACAACGGCACCGGCGATCTCCTGACGACGACCGATCCGCTGGGCCGGAAAACGACGTACAGCTATGACCAGCGCGGGAATCTCATCAGCGCCGCGTACGCCGGTCGCGGCTCCTCCGTCAGTTACGACTCACGCGGGCTCGTGACAGCGTCGCGCGACACCCTCGGCCGCATCACTCGCTACGGCTACTCCGCTGATGGTGATCTGGTGTCCGTCGCTGACCCGGCTGCGCTTGTTACGAAGTACGAGGTCGACGGGTGGGGCAGGCCGATCAAGGTCACGTCACCTCGCGGTGCTGTCAGCACCGTCAGCTACAACTCGGACGATCAACCGGTGGAGCAGCACGGTCCACTCGATGTCACCTCGCGGCAGACGTACGACGGGCAAGGTCGGCTCTCAGCGCTGGTCGACAGTCGTGGCGGTACGACCAACCTGCGCTACAACGAGGCCGGTGAGCTCGTCGGCGTCACCAGACCGTCGTTACGTGAGGCGACGTCGGAGTTCGACCTGTCCGGGCGCCTGGTTAAGAGAGTTGATGCCAGCGGGCGTTCTCAGACCTTTGAGTACGACGGCGCGGGCCGCACGACCAGTACGTCGTACGGCGGTCGCACGTGGCGTTTCGCCTACGACAAAGCCGGCCGTTTGACCCGAACGACCTTGCCCTCGGGCAAGACAGCGACCTTCACACTCGATCCGCGCGGTGCCGTGACCAAGGTCGTCTACTCGGACAAGACCCCAGCAGTCGGCTTTACCTGGGACGCGGCCGGCCGCCGTACATCGATGACCGACGCGCTGGGGACGACTCGGTTCGGGTACGACGCCTTCGATCAACTGAGCTCGGTGAGCGGCCCGGGTGGCCCAGTCACATATCGCTGGGACGCAGCAGGCAATCTCGCTGCACGATCCGCGGCCGGTCACACCGAGACCTACACCTGGGATGTCGGCGATCGACTGAGTTCAGCGTCGGTGGACGGCAAGGCTCTGGCTTCCTACCGGTACGACCTTCGCCGGGGGACCATCACCAGCACCCGCCCCGGCGGTCTGGTCGAGACACGCACCGTGGACGTCCGCGGCCGCACCACCTCACTGGCAGTGCAGCGGAGCGGTCGACCGCTCCGCACCGCCACCTCGACCTACGACAGCGCCGACAACATGGTCCGCACTGATGATTCGGTTGCCGGGAAGTCGTCGTACAGCTACGACGGTCTCAACCGGCTCACCGCGGTCTGCTATGGCGTCGACCAGTGCGAGTCGGATGCCAAGGACTACATCCGGTACGACTACGACGGCATCGGCAACCGCATCTGGGAACAACGCCCGCAGGCCACGACCTGGTCGATGTACGGGCCAGCCAGTGAGTTGGTCGGCTCACTGACGACAACGCCGGCGTTCCCGGCAAGTCGACCGAAACTCCGGGTTCACAGCTACGACGCTGACGGCAATCTCACCTCGGACGGGACGACCGCCTACACCTGGTCCGCGGCCGGCAAACCCATCACGTCCACCACCGGCAACACCACGACGACGTACACCCACACGGGCGACGGACGCCGAGCGTCCTCCACCACCGGATCCCAGACAGCGAAATACCTCTGGGACCCGCTCTCCCCCCAGATCCTCAGCACCTCAACCGCCAAAGCAGCGCCCACCCGCTACCTCTACGGCGCCAGCCTCCTGGCCCACCAGACCGGCCGAACCCTCACACCCGTCACCACCACCCCCGACGGCTCCGTCTCCACCATCGCGACGCCTACTCCGACTCACCACGCCTACGACCCCTACGGCCTCCCACGCGCCACCACCGAGCC
>NZ_SMKA01000065.1 GCF_004348455.1 Kribbella albertanoniae | reverse complement strand
GGGCCTGGGGCGGTCCGGGGACGAAGACTCGGGAGGCCCATTCGACGTACAGGTGCTCGATGTCGGCGTACCGGGATTCGGTGGCGAGGGCGGCGCAGACGCGGAGGACGCGGAGGGACTGGCGGCTGGTTTCGAGGGCGATGGCGGCGATGAAGTCGGGGAGGCCGGCGGCCTGGGTTTCGCCGTCGCGGAGCCAGAGGCTGTAGGGCTGGAGGCGGAGGGTGAGGCCGCGCTGGGGCGCGACGGCGGTGAGCCAGCGGACGGTCAGCCAGCTCCAGGGGCAGGCTGGGGCGGCCGCGAGTACTAGGTCTTTCATCAGAGTCTCCATCTCTTCGTCATAGTAGGACTATGATCAACAGAGTGCTAGATTCCTTCCGTGGCTGTCAAGGAGGAATCGCATCGGGCCCGGCAGGCGCAGGAGACGAAGGCGCAGGTGGCGCGGGCCGCGCGGGAGCTGTTCGCCGAGCAGGGGTACGTCGTGACGACGGTCACCGCGATCTCGGAGGCGGCCCGGATTCCGGCGCAGACGATCTACTCGGCGTTCGGGAACAAGCCGGCGATCCTGCGCGAGATCGCGGGGATGTGGATCGCCGAGGCGGACACCCGCCGGCTGTCGAACGAGGCGCTCAAGATCGAGGATCCCGCCGAGCGGTTGCGGAGTGCGGCGCATTGGCAGACGAGGCAGTTCGAGACCGGCATCGACGTGATCCGGATCTACCAGGAGGCCGCGCGGGCGGACGCCAGGATGGCTGCGGAGATGCAGCGCGTCTGGGCGGCGCGGGAGCACGAGCTCGAGCTGTTCCTGCAGTCCTTCGGTGACCAGCTCACGGACCGCGCGCTGGATCTCTTCCTGGCCTGTACGGCGACCGAGATCTACCAGCTGCTCGTCCTCGACCGACTTTGGCCGGTCGAGGACTACGAGGCCTGGCTGGGCGACACTCTGGTGGCGCAGCTACTCCTGACGCGTTAAGGCGCGCGCGGCGGGAAGAGGCAGCTGGTGAGCAGGGTGACCAGTGAGCAGACGGACTGGCGTTTGACCGGGGTGTAGCTCGACGGCACGCCACCTGAGGCCGCGATGGTTCGGTAGGTGTCTACAGCGTCGGTGGGCGTCCGGGTGAGGGCAGGGTCCGTCGCAGCGTTGACGGTGTACAGGCCGAAGCGTGGCCGGTAGCTGCCCCACTCGTAGTTGTCGGTGATGCTCCAGTAGTTGTAGCCGATCACGTTCATGCCGTCGGCCCGTGCGCGCTGCATCCAGTACACGTGGTCGCGGAGATGCTCGGAGCGCGTGTGCCCGTCGGCGCGGGGTGCACCGTTGTCGGTCGACATGCCGTTCTCGACGATGTACAGCGGCAGTCCGGGGCGGCGGTCGTGGTAGTACCGCAGCGCGTGGTAGATGCCGTCCGGCTGCGGATCCACCTTCCAGAACTCGCCTTTGGCGGCATGGATCGCCGACCAGTTGTCGAGGCTCAGTCCGTAGTAGTAGTCGATGCCGATGTAGTCCAGCTTGTCGGCGATCCGGTTCCAGAAGGCCAGATCGACCAGTCCCTCGGCGGCCGGGATGAATGCGACGTTGCTGGACACAGGAGCGCCCGGATCCAGCTGATGGATGACGTCGTACACGCTGCGGTGCGCTGTGACGAGCCGGTCGAACATGAGTGGGATCAGCAGCGGATTCACGCCGCCGTTGGTGACTTCCTGTTGCACGTACGCCGTTGGCTCGTTGAAGGTGATCCAGTATGCGCCCTGTCCGTGCAGCCGGTGGATGACGTGGCGGGCGTAGGTGAGCCAGTCGCTCACCACGCCGGCGCCGGACCAGCCGCCGCGATCCGCGACCCAGCCCGGGTACACCCAGTGGTCGAGGGTGATCATCGGCCGCATGCCGGCCGCCCGGATCCGCCGTACGACGTCCTCGTAGTAGGCCAGCTCGGTCTCGTTCCAGCTGCCGGGGGTCGGCTGGACGCGTGCCCATTCGATGCCGAAGCGGAAGACCTTCAAGCCCATCCCGGCGGCCAGCGCGATGTCCTCGGGGTAGCGGTTCCGGAAGTCGACGCCGTTGCCGTACGGCTCCTTGGTTGCGGCGTACCGCTTCCAGTTGCTGTCCGGGCCCGCGCCCTCGGACTGGAAGCCGGAGCTCGCCACGCCCCAGAGGAAGGAGTCCGGTAGCGGTGGGACGCCGGGTGCGGCGGTAGCGGCGGTCGGTATGGACAGCAGGCAGGCGATCAGGCCGAAGGCGGTGAGAACGCGAGTGATCATGGCAGGTGCTCCCCTCAGTCCTCGATAAAACTGACAGAAATTCAGTTATCACGCAATGGGTGAGTGCCGTCACGCTGTGCAGTGACCGCCCTGCAGACGGATGCTGGAGGTAATCCGCGCGGTGGATGTGCGGCAACCAACTGGTTATTTACGTTATGGGCATGTTGATTGCCGAGGACCTGTTGCTCCTGATGTACGACGACGAGACGGGTAAGCCGATCGTCGGGTCGCCGAAGCTGGAGTACGCGCTCGGTGGTGCGCTGCTGATCGAGCTGACCACGCTCGGCAAGGTGGACATCACTGCCGGCGGCAACGGCGAGCGCCCGGGCCGCCTGAAGGTGCTGGACACCTCGTCGACCGGTGACGCGATTCTGGACGACCGCCTCGCCTTTGTGGTCGGCAAGGCCGGGAAGAAGCCGAAGGACGTTCTGAGCGGCCTGTCGAAGAAGGTGCGCGACCAGCTGCTGGCTCGTCTCGCCGAGCGCGGCATCCTGGCGGCGGAGGAAGGCAAGGTGCTCGGACTGTTCCCGGTCACCCGCTGGCCGGCCAAGGACGCGCAGCACGAGGGGGAGGTTCGGGCCGCGCTGGAGAGCGTGCTGAAGGTCGGCACCATGCCCGACCAGCGCACCGGTGCCCTGATCGCGCTGCTGAGCGCACTGGACGTCGTACCGAAGGTGATCACCGATGCGGTCGACAAGCGGCAGTTGCGCGCCCGCGCCAAGGTGATCGCCGACTCCGACTGGGCCGCGGCCGCGGTGAAGAAGGCTGTCGCTGAGATGCAGGCTGCGATCACCGCAGCCATCGTGGTGTCCGCGACCGCAGGTAGCGCCGGCAGCAGCTAGTCGAGCCGGGCTTTGATCTCGGGCTTGAGGACCTTGCCGACCTTGGAGCGCGGCAGGTCCGTCCAGACCAGCACTTCCTTGGGTGCCTTGACGCTGCCGATCCGTGCCTTCGCGAACGCGATCAGCTCGGCCGGGTCGGCGGTAGCACCCGCTTGCAGTTGGACGACGGCGACGACCCGTTCGCCCCACTTCTCGTCCGGGCGGCCGATGACTGCACAATCCTGTACTGCGTCATGAGTCATCAATACTTGCTCAACCTCAGTCGAGTACACATTGAATCCACCAGTGATGATCATGTCCTTGGCGCGATCAACTATGTACAAGTAGTTGTCCGCGTCGAGGTAGCCGATGTCCCCGGTGTGATGCCACCCGTACGCCGATGCTGCCGCCGTCGCCTCGGTATCGCGGTAGTAGCCGCGCATCACGAGTGAGCCCCGGACCACGATCTCGCCGCGCTCACCCGGTGGCAGCAACTGCCCGTCCGGCGCCATGATCGCCGTGGTGACGAGTGCGGACGGCCGCCCGGCGGAGGCGAGCCGATCGCGCGCAATGTTGCCTGAGGCATCGAAATGGTCCACCGGTGGCAGGATCGAGATCATCATCGGCGCCTCGGTCTGGCCGAACAGCTGCGCCATCACCGGACCGATCCGCTGCAACGCCTCCTCGAGCCGGGCCACCGACATCGGCGCGGCGCCGTACCAGAAGCACTGCAGCGACGAGAGGTCCGTGCTGTCCAGCTCCGGGGCCGCGAGCACCATGTAGATCAGCGTGGGTGGCAGGAACGTGTGCGTCACCTCGTGCTGCGGGATGAGCTTGAGAAACGCATGTACGTCGGGGGTGCGCATGATGACGATCTCGCCGCCGGATGCGAGCACTGGGAAGCAGAGCACGCCAGCGGCATGGGTGAGGGGTGCGAGCGCCAGGTAGACCGGCCGCACGCCGAAGGGGTAGCCCATCAGCGTGAGAGCAGTCATGGTCTCCAGATTGGTGGTGGTGAGCATGACGCCCTTGGGCTGACCAGTGGTGCCACCGGTGCCGACGATCATGGCCAGCCCCGACAGCTCGTGCAAGTCAGTGGTCGACTGGGACGGGCCCCCGCAGAACCCGTCCCAGCCGACAGTCCGGTCACCGTGGGGGTCGGTGCCGGAGGTCGGATCGGCATCCAGGCACACGAAGGTGTGGACCTTCGGTAGCGCATCCCGGATCCGATCCACCAGTGGCGCGAACGCCGACTGGTAGATCAGCACTTCACAGTCGAACCGGTCGAGCAGTTCCCGGTTCTCGGCCGCCTCGTTGCGCGGATTGATCGGGCACCAGACGGCGCCGGCCCGGCTGATCCCGTACACGCAACTGAACGCGATCGGGTCGTTGGCGGACAGGATCGCCACCTTGCCGCCGGGCCGGACACCGCTCGCCGCCAGTCCACTTGCGATCCGGTACGACAGGTCCTGGACATCGGCATACGTCAGCGTCTCGCCGTCGGTGGTCAGGCAGGGCCTGTCCGCGCCGAGCGAGGCGCCTTTGTCCAGGTAGTCGACCAGACGCATGGCGGTCGCCTAG
Source organism: Kribbella albertanoniae (assembly GCF_004348455.1). Taxonomy (GTDB): domain Bacteria; phylum Actinomycetota; class Actinomycetes; order Propionibacteriales; family Kribbellaceae; genus Kribbella; species Kribbella albertanoniae. Next base: position 29,241 of record NZ_SMKA01000065.1, on the reverse strand, counting down.
CTCACCACGGTCAGCTGCGGCTCGGCCACCAGCCCGAAGCTGCGCAGTACGCCGAGCAGCTCCCGGTGGCCGAAGGCCTGACAGCCACTGGCGAAGCCGACTCGTTTCGGCGGTGTCTGCAGCAGCGAGTACGCCGCGTACGCCTGCAGGAGACCGGTCTGCTGGTAGTTGCTGTTGCCGTGGATCACACAGTGCGCCCGCCCGAGCGGACCGGAGGCGTGCACCGAGTCGAGGGACTTGTTGACCCGCGGGTTCTCCCGGGGCGGCATCTGGTCCATCACCTGGCGTGCGGTCGCAGTGAGCGCGGCGTCGCGTTCGGCCGGAGCCATGTCCTTCGTGGCTTCCAGTGCGGCCGCCACGATCTGCGGTACGCCGTTCATCAGCGCAGCGTTGAACACACCACCCTGCGCCTTGCAGTTGGCGACCCGTGGATCCCGCTTGAACCAGACCGGGTGTGACGTGCCACCCCATGGCAGTGACAGCGCCAGCTCATGCTGACCCGGTACGACGAGTGGAACCAGCCCCTGCTCGGGGAATTCGACGTACTGGTTCTGCTCGAGGAAGTGTGCCTTTGACGTCGCAGCGTTCACCAGAATCGTGCGCGTCGAGGCGATGGTCGGGCTGCCGCCCCAGAACACCGCGATGTCCAAGGTGTCGAGCCCTGGCTGCTCCAGGCAGAGCTGTGCGGCGATTTCGCCGGTCGTGTACATCTGGGCGATACCAGGAGCCAGCAGGAGACCCGCGTCGGCGAAGCGCGCGCCGTACACCTCGTCGCAGGTGATCAGCCAGTCCTGCTCACCAGTGGTGTCGGTGTAGTGCGCACCTGCCGCGAGAGCTGCCTCGACGGCCGCAGGACCGAGCTCACTGAACGGTCCGACCGTGTTGAGCACTACTGATGCGCCCTTGAACAGATCGGTGAGTGCTGCCACGTCATGGTCGACTGTGGCGATCTCGTAGTCGGCTGTCTCGATGCCGGCCACATTCGAGCTCATCGACGACTTGAGCTTGTCCTCGCTGCGCCCGGCGGCCACGAACGGGACGCCGTACTGGCGGAGGTACTCACAGACCAGACGCCCGGTGTAGCCGGAGGCGCCGTACACAACTACTGGCTTAGCAGCCATGTCACATCCCCATTCCGCCGTCGACCGGCAGACCGATACCGGTGATGAACCGGGCCTCGTTCGAGGCCAGGAAGACGACTGCGTCGGCCATGTCGGTGACCTCGCCGAGCCGTCCGGCCGGGGTCAGTCCGATGACCGCACCGACCGCCTCCTCCGGGGAGCCGAACAGACCGAGCTCCGCGACGTCGTTCGCCAGGCCGGCGCCCATCGCGGTCGGGACGAGTCCGGGGTAGATGCAGTTCACGCGGACGCCGTACCCGAGCTTGCCGGACTCCATCGCGGCGACCCGGGTGAGCCGGTCGACCGCGGACTTGGTGGCCGAGTAGACCGCGATCCCGGGGAAGGCGATGGTGGCGGCGACCGAGGAGATGTTGATGATCGCGCCGCCCTGTCCGGCCAGGCCGTCCGGCCGCATCGTGCGCAGGCCGTACTTGATCCCCAGCGTGGTCCCGAGGATGTTCACGTCGAGCATCCGGCGGATCTGGTCCGCGGTGACCTCGGTGAGCAGGCTGGTGATCTCGATCCCGGCGTTGTTCACCAGGATGTCCAGACCGCCGAGTACGTCGGTGGCCGCGACGACGGCGTTCTCCCAGCTGCCCTCGTCGGTCACGTCGTGGGCGACGAACCCGTTGCCGGCACCGTACTCGCGGTCGAGCGCGTCGGCGACCGCCGCGCCCGCGTCCTTCTGCAGATCGGCGACGACGACCTTCGCGCCCGCCGCGGCCAGTGCCTTGGCCATCCCTTCGCCCAGTCCCTGGGCCCCGCCGGTGACAAGGGCCTTACGCCCGGAGAGATCGAGTCCGCCCATCGGGGAGCTCCTTTGCTGAGTGGCTGCGGAGGGTGATTGGGGCACCACTGTGGACCCGTTCTTTGACAGTCGTCAAGACTTTGCTGGACACTTGTCAAGAAGTCGCCCTGCCGCGGGAAGTGCCTGGCCTGCGGCAGGTAGGCTGACGCAGATATCGGCGAGAGGAGGGCGATGAGCTCAGCAGCAGACGTCACCCCGGCGGGCCGGGTGTCGGGGATCGACAAGATCGAGCGCCGCCGGATCGCGCTGGCCGAGTCCGCGCTGAAGACCCTGGGCGAGCTCGGCTACGCCCGGACCAGCCTGCGCGAGATCGCGAACAACTCCGAGTTCACGCACGGCGTCGTGCACTACTACTTCCGCGACAAGATCGACCTGATCAGCTACTGCGTGCGCTACTACAAGACCAAGTGCGCCCAGCGGTACGACGAGGTCGTGGAGACCGCCACCACGCCCGACGAGCTCGGTGCGGGGTTCCTGGCGAAGATGACCCAGACCCTGGTCGAAGAGACGGCCATGCACCGGCTCTGGTACGACCTGCGCGCCCAGAGCATGTTCGAGGAGCAGCTGCGGGCCGATGTGGTCGCGATCGACCAACTGCTGGAAGAGATGATCTGGCGGATCCTGAGCCGGTACGCCGAGCTGCTCGGAGCCAAACCGTCGGTCGACGCAGCGACGGCGTACGCGCTGATGGATGGTCTGTTCGAGCAGGCCGTGGTCGCCTTTGCCGATGACCCGACCGGTGCGCCCGAGCGCTTGGTCCAGCGCGTCGGCCAGGTGCTGCCGAAGCTCATCACGACCTGAGAGCGTTCTAGGCTGCCACCCGTGATTGTGAAGCGGGTGCGGTCGGAGCCGGGTGGACTGGTCGATCTGGAGTTCACCGCGGACGGGTGGACGGCGACGCCGATTTTCGGCCGCCGGATGGACCCCTCGCTGTGGTGCGTCGTCGGAATGGCCGGTGCGCTCGTGCTGGCGTGGCTGGTCGGCAAGGCCGGGCTGCCTGGGCTCCGTACGGCGTTCCTGATCGTGGCCGCGGCCGGTCTGATCGCTGCGGTGATTCTGCTCGTGGTGGACCGAGTGGGCGACCTGCTCGGGGTTGCCTCGATGACCACACGGGCGCTGGCCCGGCGGCGGCTGCGTCGGGAGGCCAAGGGGATCACCGACGACCTGATGGAGATCGTCCCGTTTCCGGAGTTCGTCCCGGCGGTCCGGGTGCAACAGGCGCGGGTGATCCGGGAGGTGCGCGGAACCGCCGTCGAGTTGATGCTCGACGACGGCTCCATCAGACGCTACCTACGCACACGGTCTGGGCTGGTCGAGCCCTTCCAGCGCCTACTGGGGGAGCGGTTCGTTCACTCCGCCTGACAGGCCGTTTTGCACAGCTTGTCGGTCACCGTCAGGTGCACACCGGGCTCTTCGGTGTCCACCTCGGCCGCGTAGCTCACCAGCCAGTCGCCTGCGGTCATCTCCGCGGTCGGCTTGCCCTTCTGCGCGCCGAACCAGGACGTGATGTCCTGCGGCTGGCTGATGTGGGCGATCTCCAGCACCTTCGGCAGCACCTTGGCGACCTCGGCAGCTGCCTTGTCGGCCGGCCCGCTGGCGTTCACCGACACGACGGGTGGCCGCGGGTGGTCGCCGTTCAGGATCGAGACCGATGCGGCGCCCGACGTACAGAGCGCGTACGCCTCGTCGGTGCCGCACTTGAAGCCGGCACTGGTCAGCCCGGCGACCACTGCGGTCGCTTTGACCGGTGCCAGGTCTACGGGAGCAGACGAGGTGCCGGACGGCGGTGGGATGTCCGGGTCGGTAGCGTCCGGCTTGTTCGACGAGCAGGCGGTCAGCAGCAGGAGAGCGGCGATGGCGGTGGCCGCGCTCCTGGCCCGGCTCAGACCGGCACCTCGATCGCAGCATCGAGGGCGATCGTGATCATCTCGGAGAAGGTCGTCTGCCGCTCCTCGGCCGACGTGATCTCCTTGGTGATCAGGTGGTCCGACACCGTCATGATGCCGAGCGCCCGGCGGCCGAACTTGGCAGCCAGCGTGTACAGCGCCGCGGCCTCCATCTCGATCCCCAGTACGCCGTACTCCGCGGTCCGCGAGACCAGGTCCGGACGGTCGTTGTAGAACACGTCACCGGAGAACACCTGGCCGACGTGCACGTTCAGCCCGGCCGCCTCGGCGGCGTCCACCGCGGCGCGCAGCAGGTGGTAGTCCGCGGTCGGCGCGTAGTCGATGCCGTGGAAGCGCAGCCGGTTCATCTGCGAGTCGGTGCTCGCGGACATCGCGATGATCACGTCCCGGACCCGCACGGCCTCGGTCAGCGCCCCGCACGTCCCGACCCGGATCAGGGTCTGTACGTCGTACTCCGCGAACAGCTCGTGCGCGTAGATGGAGGCGGACGCCTGGCCCATGCCGGAGCCCTGCACGGAGATCTGCTCACCCTTGTAGGTGCCGGTGAACCCGAACATGTTCCGGACCTCGGTGTAGCAGATCACGTCGGACAGGTAGGTCTCCGCGATCCACTTGGCCCGGAGCGGATCACCGGGGAACAGCACCCGCGGTGCGATCTGCCCAGGTTCGGCGGCGATGTGAATACTCATGCGGGGATGCTCTCACGCGGCCGGGATATGTTGAGAGACGTGGCCTATTCCATCGCTCCTGGTTCGTTAGCCCTGTCCCGCTCGGTCCTGGACCGCGCCGCCGATCGACGGCGCGACGACGCCTGGCTGGAGAAGGCCTGGGCGGCCCCGGACACGCAGGTGACCGTGGTGGCCGCCGACCAGCTGCAGGTGACCGACGACCGGACCGCGCTGCGGCTGATCGCTCCGTCCGAGGCGCCCGAAGGCAACCGGGTCTTCCTGGGCATCGACCGGGAGTCCGGCGCCGGTCAGACGGCCGAGGGCCGCGCGGTGTTCGCAGTCGTCGTCCAGGACGAGCCGGACGAGTCGTATGCCGGGCTCCGGGAGCTGGGGGCGCTGCTGAACGACCGTGAGGCCGGGATGGCGGTCCACATCGTCGGGCTGGCCAACTGGCACGCCGTCCACACCCACTGCGGCAACTGCGGTGAGCACACCGTGGTCGTCGAAGCCGGCCACGTCAGGGACTGTCCGGGCTGCGGCCTCCGCCACTTCCCGCGGAGTGACCCGGCCATCATCGTTCTGGTCACCGACGACCAGGACCGGGCCCTGCTCGGGCGCAACGCGTCCTGGCCCGAGGGGCGGTACTCGACACTGGCCGGGTTCGTGGAGCCAGGGGAGTCGCTGGAGGCCGCCGTACGGCGTGAGGTGCTCGAGGAGTCCGGTGTGGTTGTCGGGCCGGAGGTCGTGTACGCCGGGAGCCAGCCCTGGCCGCTGCCGTCGAGCCTGATGCTCGGGTTCTACGCGAAGGCGACCGGTACCGACATCGAGGTGGACGGTGACGAGATCTCCGACGCGAGGTGGTTCACCCGGGAGGACCTCCGTGCGCTGGTCGAAGCCGGCACGATGGCCCTCCCGGGCAACATCTCGATCAGCCGCCGCCTGATCGAGGGTTGGTACGGCGAGGAGCTCACCGGAAGCTGGTGAGCTGTTGGGCCCTCACCGCCCCACGTTGGAGATGGCGGCGGCGAACCGGATCAGAATTCCTTCCCAGTACTCGACCTGGCCGGACCTCTCGAGTGTCCGGAGCTTCCGGTCCACTGCGACCACGTAGGCGCCGTGGCTGGGCCACTCTGCCTTGGCGTCCGGCAGTACGTCGGTGAGCGTGCAGCCGTACTCCAGGAAGCGGTTCAGCACGTGGCTGTTGATGTTGCCGGTCCACACGTTGGTCCGGACGTCCGACTTGGGGCACGGGTCGAGCGGTGGCGTGTACGACGCCAGGTTGGTCGGAATGGTCCAGCCGTCCAGGCGCAGCAGCGAGTAGTACTTGCCGTCCGGTCCTTCCGTGAGCCGGTTGAGACCGTGGTCGCGGAGGATGGTGGACGTCCCGCTGAGACCGTCCAGGACGAACAGGCGGCCGCCGGAGACGCCGTACAGGTAGCCGTCGCGCCAGGACAGCGCTCCGTCGTGACCGGTGAGGCGTCCGGAGAAGACCGTGTACGTGCGCAGGATCGCGCCGGTCGTCTTGTCGGCGACGAACACGTTGCCGTCCGCCAGCCCCCAGATGTTGCCGTCCGGTCCGAGGGTCAGCTCGTTGATGCTGGCCGCACCCGGTACCGGTACGACGTCTGCCGTCACCGCACCCGTTGCTGGGTCCACCTTGACCAGGTGAGCCTCAGTGGCCCGCGGCTCGGTGCCCTGACCACCTTCGATGGCGGATCCGGCCCACACATCAGTGCCGACCGGCAGGAGGCTGGCGATCGACTGGTCTGTCACCAGGTGCCGGTAGACCTTGTGCGTGTTGCTGGGTACGTCGTACACCGTGATCGCACCGCCGTATTCGCCGTACCCGGGAGTGGTCCCGACGTACACGCTGTTGCCGGACGGGACGACGGCGAACGGGCGGTTCTGGTGGTGTTCACTGTCGGCCAGGCTGAACAGCACCTTCGGATTGGTCGGGCTCTCCGGTAGAGCGGTGTCCCATTGCTGCAGTCGGCCGTACGGGTAGATGCCGACCCACATCTTGCTGCCGGTGCCCCACGACCAGCCCTCGACTTGGCCTTGGCGTGCAGTGACGGTGGCTTTGCCGGTGGCGGGGTCGTAGTACGACGTGGTGCCGTTCAGGTAGGCGTTGACGTACACTCGGCCCGTGGCTGGGTCAGCGATCGCGTGCTGGAGCGCCACCGGTACGTACTGGAACGGTGAGCTCCACTGCGCGAGTGTGCGGGCAATGGGGTCGTAGCGGAACGTTCCGCCGGAGTAGTTGCCCGTGAGGCCGTAGAGGATCTGCTGGCCGTTCTCGGTCACCCAGCCGTAGCCGATGGCCGCTCCGCGTGTCATCCGGATCGGCGGGTTCGTCACCGTACCGACGGTGTTGGTGTCGAGGTCGTAGCGCATCAGGTTGAGCGTGGTCGCGGTGGTGAAGTACACGCCACCCGGACCGCCGCCGGAAACACCACGCGCTGCCAGTGGGTAGGTCAGGACCAGCCCGCCGGTCGCGGCGTCGGTGAACTTGACCTGCTCGAAGGTGACCGCGTCGACGACCGCCAGCTTGCCGCTGGCGTTTGCGAACACCCGTCCGCTCGCATAGTCGAGGTCGATGATGTCCGTGGCGACCAGACTCGCCGGGGTCACGTTCTGGACCGTTCCGGTGGCAAGGTCGATGCGGAGCAGCTTGCCGACCGGTGTGGAGATGCCGACGAACAGTGCGTTGTGGTCGGGGTCGTAGACAGTCGACCGCGCGTACTGCTGCACCGGGTCGAGTGAGCCGTAGTCGGTGACCTGTGCGGTGGTGGCGTCGTACTTGAAGGCGTGCGCGTTCGGATACGTGCCGCCGTAGACGTTGCCGTTCCCGTCGGCGGTGAGGCCGTAGATGAACGACTCACCGGTGATCGGGCGGCCCAGGTCGGTGACCACGGCCGTCACCGGGTCGAAGCGATAGAGGTGGGCGTTCGGATAGGTACCGACGTACAGCCTGCCGTCGCTGGCGACGACGATCCCCCAGGCGCCGGCTGCGCCGGGCAGCGGCACGGTGTGCAGGAGCTGACGGCTGTGGACGTCGACAACGTTCAGGTTGGCGTTCTCACCGGCCGGTACGGCGTACACGACGTCGCGGCCGTCCGGCGTCCGGCCGACGGTCCCCTCCATCACGGTGAGCGAGCTGATCGGCGCACCGAGGTTGGTGATCGGATCCGGGGCGAGCGTGCGCCCGCCGACGTCGGGGCGCTCCGGCCCGACCTCGGACGGGAACGGGTCCGGTCGCCCGGCGGGTGGAGCGGCTGTGCTGGCCGCTGTGAACAAACAGCTGATTACGGCCAGGACCGCTAAGAACAGGACAGGTCGGAAGAGACGACGCGGAATCATGGCGGATCTCCCTGCGGCGTAGTTCCCTCGAAGGTAAAACGGCCATGACCGTAAGTCCATGGTTCGGGTACCTTCCGGCCCGCAGGGGCCGAAAATGCGTCGCGGCGCCTACCCCAAGGGGCAGACGCCGCGGTTTCGGGCCAGGTCGGATCAGGCGATGAGCTTCTCCGCCACCTGGGCGACCGACGGGTTGGTGAGGGCGGTGCCGTCGGCGAAGACCAGGGTCGGGACGGTCTGGTTCCCGTTGTTGACCTTCTCGACGAGCTTCGCGGCCTCCGGGACCTGCTCGATGTCGACCTCGTTGAACTCGATCCCGGCTCGCTTGAGCTGGCCCTTCAGGCGGTGGCAGTAGCCACACCAGGGGGTCGAGTACATCGTCACGGCCGCCATCTACGGTCTCCTTCAGCAGTGGGCGCGGAATCTGTCCGGCGACCCGTCTAGGGTTGCTCTCGACGTAGCCCAACCACGCCGTAGGCGGTGCTGTTCCCGTATGACCCAGTCCGTGAGTGACTTCACACGATCGAGTGCGCCCGACGACCTGCTCGCGGCGCTCGATCCGGAGCAGCGCGCGGTCGCGGCCGCCCTGCACGGGTCGGTCGTGGTGATGGCCGGCGCCGGGACCGGGAAGACGCGCGCGATCACCCACCGCATCGCGTACGGGGTGCGGACCGGGACGTTCGACCCGGTCCGGGTGCTCGCGGTGACCTTCACCCAGCGGGCGGCCGGGGAGATGCGCGGCCGGCTCGCGCAGCTCGGGGTCGAGGGTGTGCAGGCTCGCACGTTCCACTCCGCGGCGCTGCGGCAGGCGCGCTGGTTCTGGCCGAAGGTGTACGGCGGGGAGCTGCCCCCGATCGTGGACCGGAAGTTCCCGCTGCTGACCGAGGCCGCCTCGCGCTGCCGGATCCGGGTCGACACCCCGGCCCTGCGCGACCTGGCCGGTGAGGTCGAGTGGGCCAAGGTCAGCAACGTGCGGCCCGACGACTACGCGCGGCTGGCGCCCAAGTCCGGCCGGGCGCTGGCTGCCTTCGACCCGGCCACGATCGGGAAGATCTTCGCGTCGTACGAGGACGTGAAGCTCGAGCGCGGGCGGATCGACCTGGAGGACGTGCTGCTCTGCGCGGTCGCGCTGCTCGCCGAGGACGAGCGGGTCGCAGCGGAGATCCGCCGGCAGTACCGGACCTTCGTCGTCGACGAGTATCAGGACGTCAGCCCGCTGCAGCAGAGCCTGCTCGACCTGTGGCTCGGCGGCCGCGAGGACGTCTGCGTGGTCGGCGACCCGGCCCAGACCATTTACTCCTGGGCCGGTGCTGAGCCGGAGAATCTGGTCCGCTTCGCCTCCCGGCATCCGAACGCGACACTGATCAAGCTGGTTCGGGACTACCGATCCACGCCGCAGATCGTCGACGTGGCGAACAAGATCCTCGATGCGGCCGGTCCGGCCGGGCTGCCCGGGCGGGTGACGCTGCGGTCGCAGCGGGAGCCGGGGCCGGCGCCTGTCTACCGCGAGTACTCCGACGAGGTCGCCGAGGCGGATGCGGTCGCCCGGGCGGTGGCGCGGCTGAAGGACGAGGGCGTGCAGCTGCGGGACATCGCCGTACTGTTCCGGACCAACGCCCAGTCGGAGAACTTCGAGCAGGCGCTGGCCGAGCGGAAGATCCCGACTGTGCTGAAGGGAGCCGAGCGGTTCTTCGAGCGCCCCGAGATCCGCAAGGCGGCGGTGCTCCTGCGTGGCCAGGCCAAGGCCGGTGACCTGTCGGACGACCTGGTCGAGACGGTGACCGGCGTCCTGGGTGGAGCAGGGTGGACTGCCGAGGCTCCGAGCGGTGTCGGCGCGGTCCGGGATCGCTGGGAGTCGTTGAGCGCACTGGTCACGATGACGTCCGACTTCGCTGCGGCGAATCCGGAGGCCGGGCTGACCGACCTGATGGTGGAGCTGGACCGGCGGGCGTCGATCCAGCACGCGCCGGTCGCCGAGGGCGTCACGCTGGCGACTCTGCACGCAGCCAAGGGGCTGGAGTGGGAATGCGTCTTCATCGTCGGCGCCCACGAGGGCATCCTGCCGATCAGCTACGCCCAGACACCCGGGCAGGTGGAGGAGGAGCGCCGCCTGTTCTACGTCGGGGTGACGCGGGCCAAACAGCAGTTGTTCGTCAGCTGGTCGACCTCTCGGTCACCCGGCGGCCGGGGGACCCGTGGTCCGACCCGGTTCCTGGATCCGATCGGCGTGCGGACGACCCGGCAGCAACCGGTGTGGGAGCCGACGACCGACCGGGCCGAGCGGGTGGCGCGGTCCGGCCGCCCGATCCCGAAGTGCCGGGTCTGCGGCCGCGGTCTGCTCGATCCGGGCGCCCGCAAGCTCGGCCGCTGCGAGGACTGCCCGTCGAACATCGACCAGAAGCTGTACGACGCACTCCTCGCCTGGCGGACCGAGCAGGCCGAGTCCGAGAAGATGCCGGCGTTCGTCATCCTCACCGACGCCACGCTGACCGCGATCGCCGAGACCCGCCCGTCCGACGAGCTGGAGCTGCGCCGGATCCCCGGGATCGGCCACACCAAACTGACCAAGTACGGCGAGCAGATCCTGGTCATCTGCACCCGCTAAGTACCCCGTGCTCGCCGCCGCGCCCTCGGCCATTTGAGTGGACATCCGTTCAAGTCGACCCTTCTCCGCCCGAATCTTGAGGGGAGAACCAGCAACTCGAGCGGAGATCCCCTCATTTTCCGGGCGGGAGGGGCCCGCGCCGCTACTGGTGGCAGGAGACAGCGAGCTGCTGCGGGAGACCTGGCGCCATAGGGCTCCGGCCGTTACAAGGTGTCTCCGGTACGGCGGGGTCAGACCAATCGGTGTCGCGTGGAAACGTCGTACCGGGATGTCAGGCGGGGCGGCGGTGTTGCTGGGGTAGGACGGTGGGGGTACTGGTCTACCGGGCGAGCGCGGGGTGGGCAGCACCTGATTGCCTGTTCGTGCAATCTGGGGGAATTGTGTTGCCACGCTGGGCCGCCGGGGCGCATGGTTGGGTTCGTGCGTCCGTTCTGCTGCTGGCAGACGAGGCATATAGGTGACAGAGGCAACGATCTCGGAGTGTGCGTTCGGCGCCCCGGAGCGTGGTGGGAACCTGTCGCGGCAACCGGATCCGGTCACCGTGGCGGCAACTTCCGGCCAACTTCCCGAACATGCCATTAAATAGTTTGCGGGCTCCGAGGACGACAGCGTACTGTTCTTTCTGCGGTCGAAGTCTGGCCGAAAACTTCAAACCACCACAGCGATCGAGCCAACGCTTGCTTCGCCACAACGAGAGGAGGTGCCTGGGAAATGTCGAACATCACCAAGAAGCCGTTCAGCAACGCTGCCGCGCTGCCGTGCGCCCTGATCCCGGGCGCCGCGCGCCTGCACGGCACCTCCGTTGTGCTGATGGCTGTCAGCCCGGCCCAGATCAAGGGCGGAGCTGTCGGCGATGTGAAGTACGGCGAATCGGGTTCTCGAGCATGGAGTCCACCGGTCTGACAGACGAGTCAGACCCGGCACCTCCAGGCCGCGGAACCCACAAAGGGTCCCGCGGCCCTTTTGTTTGTCCAGGAGCGTCATTGAAGAACCAAGTTTGGCGGTCAGCAACCGCGGACCGTCTCCGACGACAAAAGACCAGCAGCACCGAAAGTCACTGGGAGGTGACCGGAATGAGCGTGAGCTTCCTCGACATCTTCAACGAGGTTGCATCGTCGCAGGACCTGCCCTGTCGGTCCTACGCACCGGAACTCTTCTTCGCCGAATCGCCGGCGGACGTCGAGTACGCGAAGTCTCTGTGTTCCACCTGCCCCCTCCAGGCCGAGTGCCTGGCCGGAGCGCTCGAGCGCTCGGAGCCGTGGGGTGTGTGGGGCGGACAGTTGTTCGTCCAGGGCGTGGTGGTTGCCCGCAAGCGTCCCCGTGGACGCCCCCGTAAGAGCGACACCACGACCGCCGCCTGACGACCCAGATCCGAAACGAGACACCAGACCATGAAGCACCAGATTTCACACAGGAGCCTTGAAATGCATTTACTTCACGAAGATCTCGCCCGTGCTCATCAACGTTCGACACTGAACGACGCGGAGCAGAACCGGCGCTTCCACCTGGCTCACCGAATTGAGCGGGCGCAGAAGCAGGCCGAGCGGGCCAGCAGGCGAGCGGAGAGGGCCAGCGCACGCGCGCGCCTCGCACTCGCTCGCCTCGTCTGAAACACACACAACTGAAGCCGGCCCGGCCGGTCCGCCAGGAGGACCGGCTCGGCAGGCAGCACGACAGCTGACCAGCTGAACGATCGAAGGGCGACACCTCAGGGGGGTGCCGCCCTTCGGCATGTCTACCGGCGCTGCAGCAGAACCTGCTGGAGGCCGACCAGGGTGATGCCACTGACGATCTCGCCGTTCGCGATCATCGCCGGTACGTCGGTCAGCGGGATCCACTCGATCCGGTCGGACTCGTTCTGCTCGGTCGGCTCGCCGATCCGGGTGGCCGTGGTCGCGTGGAAGACGTGATGGATCGCATCCATGATCCCGGCGCCAGGCTGGGAACGGATCAGGTGGGCGAGCGGCCCGGGCCTCCAGCCGGTCTCCTCCTCGACCTCACGGGCCGCCGCGTCGATCGGGGCCTCGCCGGCCTCGACGATGCCCATCGGCAGTTCCCAGGCCCACGTGTCGGTGAGGAATCGGTGCCGCCACATCAGCAGCACGCGGCCCTCAGCGTCCGTGACCACGGCGGCGGCGACGTCCGCCAGCCGGACCGCGTGGTAGTCGACGCGGCGGCCGTCGGGCTGCTCCACGTCCAGCCGCCGGACGCTCAGCCAAGGATTGCCAAAGACTTCTAGTTCCTCGTGGATCCGCCAGCGCACGGGGTGCACACTACTGCCATGCCAAGTGCGATCTGTGCGTTGTGCGGCCGGCAGGCCGAGTCCGAAGTGGCACCGCTGACCTGGGCCACCTCGGTCGAGAACGGCCGCAAACTCCACTACTGCGACGTCTGCGCCCGCGAGAACGTCCGCGGTATCGAGGGGAAGCTCGACCCCGTCTACTGGTGAGCTTCCGAGTCGGCGAAGCCGGGGAGCAGTTCCTCGAGCACCGACCGGAACGGCGCCTCCGCCTCCAGCTGGGACAGCACGGCCATGCCGCCGATCCAGACCCGATGGATCAGCAGGTAGGACGGCGGCAGGTTGAGCTTGAAGGCCAGCGTGGCGTTGGGGGAGCGGAAGTCGCTGGTCCGGTTCGCCTGCGCGCGCATCCAGGCCCGGTTGAACTGGAAGGTCTTGTCCCGGGCCGGCTCCGCGAACGGCGCCAGGTAGTCCATCAGCTGCTCGGGATCGATCTCCATCCGCGGCTTGATGAACCCCTCGGCCACCAGCCCGTCGTGGATCGCCGGCCCGTCGCCGGTGAGCGAGAGCCGCAGCAGCCGCCCGATCGCCGGGGGCAGGCCTTCGGGAAGCCGTGCGCACAGCCCGAAGTCGACCACGCCGAGCCGCCCGTCGGCCATCACCCGGTAGTTGCCGGGATGCGGGTCCGAGTGCAGCAGGCCGGCGTACTTGGGTCCGCTGAAGAGGAACCGCGCGTACTTCAGCCCGATCTCGTTGCGCTGCTTCTTGGTGCCGTTGGCGATGAACGACGAGAGCGGCTTGCCCTCGATCCACTCCGACACGATGACGGTCGGGGAGTGCTTGATGACCCGCGGTACGACGAACTCGTCGTGGTCCTTGAAGGCGTCGGCGTACTGCTGCTGGGCCTGGGACTCGCGGTCGTAGTCGAGCTCCTCGCCGATCCGCTCCTGCAGCTCCGCGACGAGCGGCTTCATATCCATGCCGGGGACCAGTGCCCCGAACGAGCGGGCGAACCGGCCGAGCTGCTTGAGGTCGGCACGCAGCGCCTCGGCGGCACCCGGATACTGCAGTTTGACCGCGACCTCACGGCCGTCCTTCAGCGTGCCGCGGTGCACCTGGCCGATCGACGCGGCGGCAGCCGGCTTGTCGTTGAACTCGGAGAACCGGTCGCGCCAGCGCTTGCCGAGCTCCCGGGACAGGATCGTGTCGACGGTCGACATCGGCATCGGTGGTGCGGAGTCCTGCAGCTTGGTCAGCGTGGCCCGGTACGGCGCCGCGAGCTCCTCGGGCATGGCCGCTTCCATCAGGCTCAGCATCTGCCCGAACTTCATCGCGCCGCCCTTGAGCTCACCCAGGACGGAGAACAGTTGCTCGGCGGTCCGGCGCTGGAACTCGGCGAGCACGGCCTCGGCCGGCGCACCGCCGATCCGCTTGCCCAGCCCGACCGTGGCCCGGCCCGCGGCGCCCAGCGGCAGGCTGGCGAGTTTCGCGGTCCGGCTCAGCGCTTTGCGGGGGAGGTCCGACACGTTCCCATTCTGTCGGGTCACCCAAGCAGCCCGGTCGCCGGGGGCGTCCGGAGCCGATGACGCCGGCTACGAACGGCGTCGGGGCGGTGACGGACCGTGTTCGGCCCGTCACCGCCCCGCAGCGTGGTACGTCAGGCCTTGCCGAGGATCCGGTTCAGGTTCGTACCGCACTCGGGGCACTTGGCCTTGGCCATGCGCGTGCCCTTGTCGTTGACCTTGACCTCGCCGTCGGCGGTGCGCTTGGCCTTGCACTTGACGCAGTAGAACTCGCCGCTCCAGGTCTCTGCCATGAGGGCCCTCTCCTTGGTTCTGAAATCAGCCCGGGGTTGTCACCGAGCCGGTCGTGGATGCTAACGGCAGACCTTCCTGCCGTAGGCCGTTCGGCCCAATCGGGATTCACCCTACGGCCTTCTGACGCCTGCTCAAGCCCACCCTGCCACCGGAGCGCCGCTCAGGGCCGCCTGGGAAAACCCTTTCCAAGGAAATCGCCGGAACGGAACAGGCCCCCGGGAGTCCTCCTCCGAAACCGCTCGGCTTCCCCTCCGGGCGGCTCCGGAGGAGGTCCGGGAGCCTGTTGAGGACGACGCTAGGAGGTGCCCGCCACAACCACAAGTCCGTGTTGTCCACCCCTGTGGATAACTCTGTGAGCAAGCTGTGGGGCGCGCCGACCGGCACTGTGGACAGGTGGGGGAACAAGGTGTGAACAACCGGAATCGCCGGGTCCCAGAACTGGCGTCTGACCTGCGAAAACGTCGATGCACAGGGTGTGGACCGAAGAAAGTTGTCGGAATCTGCGGGTAGTTTTTGACTCATGGCCGAATCCCCGCCGCGCCCGATCCCGCCGTACGTGGACATCCGCCGCAGTAAGCGGCGCAAGCGGACCGTCAGCGCGTATCGCGACGGCGAGCGGGTGATCGTGCTGATGCCGGACCGGCTCTCGGCCGCCGAGGAGGCGCGCTGGGTGGAGACCATGCTCGCGCGGCTCGACAAGCAGCGCAGCCGCTCCCGCGTGTCGGACGAAAAATTGTTGGCCAGAGCACACGAACTCGCGTGTCGCCACCTCCCCGAAGTGCCCGAACCTGCGTCTGTGAGGTGGGTTTCGAACCAAAACAGACGGTGGGGATCCTGCACTCCGGCGGACCGGTCGATCCGGTTGTCGACCCGTTTGCAGTCGATGCCGGCCTGGGTCCTCGACTACGTCCTGGTCCACGAACTGGCCCATCTGATCGAGCCGGCGCACAACGCGGCCTTCTGGGCGCTGGTCCACCGCTACCCCAAGGCCGAGCGCGCCGAGGGGTATCTCGAAGGGGTCTCCGCGGCCTCCTCACTGGACCTCGAGGACTTCTGAACCAGCTTCCGGGCGGTGATCGTCTGATTACTCTCGGTAGTTATTCCGTCCCTTAGGGGGTTACCCCCAGGGGTCAGGGTGGGGCTGCCCTCAGGGTCGGTTCGGTGGTTACCTGCATATCGCCGGGAGCCGCCACCGACCAGGCTTCTACCCGTAGCCAGCGCCGTGCCAGGTGCGCTGGGTGGGGCGCCTGAGGGGGCGCAGAGGGCGAGGGACGGTATGGCCAGGGGACAGATCACGGTGCGGGTGGCGCGCTGGAGTGCCACTCATCCGTGGCGGGCGATCGCGATGTGGGTCGCGGTGGTGATCGCCTGTTTCGCGGTCGGTCAGGTGACCGGCACCAAGCAGGCTGACGGGGACGGCGACATCGGTGAGGTGACCCGGTCGCAGCAGATCGTCAAGGACGGGAACTTCGCCGACCCGGACGTGGAGAGCGTGCTGATCACCGCGCCGTCGGGAACACTCGACCAGGCGGAGGCCACCAAGGTGGCCGGCGTCGTGATCCAGCGGATGCGCGCCCTCGGTGGGGTCGCGGACGTCTCGCAGCCGATGCCCTCGCCGAACAAGGACGCACTGATCGTCCGGGTGACGCTGAAGGACGGCAAGGAGGATTCGCGGGTCCAGCCGCTGCTCGACACCACAGCGCAGCTCCAGCAGCAGTATCCACAGTTCCGGATCGAAGAGGTCGGTGGGCTGTCCATCGGGCAGGCGCTCGAGAAGACTCTCGGCGAGGACTTCAAACGCGCCGAGATCTTCAGCCTGCCGGTGACGCTGGCGATCCTGCTGGTCGCGTTCGGCGCGCTGATCGCGGCCTCGGTGCCGCTCCTGCTCGCGCTGTCGGCGGTGGCCGCGGCGATCGGGCTCTCCGCCGCCGCGTCGCAACTGGTGCCCGCGGTCGACGCGGTCAACAGCGTGATCCTGCTGATCGGGATGGCGGTCGGCGTCGACTACTCGTTGTTCTACCTCCGCCGCGAACGCGAGGAGCGTGCGAAGGGCCGCAGCCACGTCGACGCGGTGGAGATCGCCGCGGCGACCTCCGGGCATGCAGTCGTCGTCTCCGGTACGGCGGTGATCATCTCGATGGCCGGGTTGTTCCTGGCGCGGGATGTGGTGTTCTCGTCGTTCGCAGTCGGCTCGATCCTGGTGGTGGCGGTTGCCGTCATCGGCTCGCTGACCGTGCTGCCCGCCGTACTGGCGAAGCTCGGCCGGTGGGTCGACAAGCCGCGGATTCCGCTCGTGTGGCGGCTGACTGCGAGCAAGGCGAAGCCGCGGTTCTGGCCGATGGTGCTCAAGCCCGCCCTGAAGTACCCGGTGGTCACGCTGCTCGTCGCGGTGACCGCGCTGCTCGCGGTCGCGGCGCCGGCATTGGGGATGACACTGAAGTTCCCCGGCACCGAGGACCTGCCGCGGACAACACCGGTGATGCAGGCGTACGACCGGCTCACCGCGGCTTTCCCGAGCACCGGGACCAGCCACGAGGTTGCGATCAAGGCTCCGATCGGCCAGGCGTCTGCTGTGCAGGCCGCCGTTGCCGAGCTGGTGCAGCGCACGAAGACCGACAAGCTGTTCGCGCAGGACGGTCTGGAGGAGCCGCGGATTTCCAAGGACGGCACCGTGACGGTCCTCGAGGTTGCTACGCCGTTCGAGGGCGGCAGCCAGCAGGCACGTGACTCGCTGACCAAGCTGCGTAAGGAGCTGATGCCGCAGACCGTCGGAAAGGTGCCGGGCGCGGAGTACGCGGTCGGTGGCTTCGTGGCCGCGGATGTCGACTATGCCGCGCACACCAAGGCGAAGCTGCCGCTGGTGATCGGGTTCGTGCTGCTGCTGACGATGATCGTGATGATGGTGACGTTCCGGTCGGTGGTGGTCGCGGTGACCGCGATCCTGCTCAACCTGCTGAGCGCAGGCGCGGCGTACGGGGTGATCACCGCGGTCTTCCAGAACACCTGGGCCGAAGGGATTCTCGACTTCCGGTCGAACGGCGCAGTCGTCTCGTGGCTGCCGCTGTTCCTCTTCGTGGTGCTGTTCGGGTTGTCGATGGACTACCACGTGTTCGTGGTCAGCCGGATCCGCGAAGCCGTCCTGCGCGGCGTGCCCACCAAGCAGGCCGTCGCCGAAGGCATCACCGGCTCGGCCGGCGTCGTCACCAGCGCCGCGGCCGTGATGATCGGAGTGTTCGCGGTCTTCGCCACCCTGAGCACGCTGGACATGAAACAGCTCGGTGTCGGCCTCGCGGTGGCGATCCTGATCGACGCCACGATCATCCGCGCCGTCGTCCTCCCGAGCATCATGATCCTCCTCGGCGACGCCAACTGGTGGGCCCCGAAGTGGCTCCGCCCGAAGTCCGCCAAGCACGCCGCACCCCCGGCCCCGGAGCCCGAGCGCGAGCTCACCCCGGTCGGCTAGCCGCACCACAAACCGAGGGCTTGAACAGGAACCGGTGGGCGTGAACAAGGTATTACCTGTTCAAGCCCACCGGCGGGGGTGCAAACCCCCGAGTGGCGTCACACTTCCGGTGTGGCGCCACACCGGTATCGACGTGTAGACCTCCCGAGTGCCGCCGTCTCAGGCCACTAGTTGTGGCCGGAGACAGGAAGCTGTGGCCGGTCGGAGCTGCGGGTGGAGATCCGTGAACCGGGTTCGGCCAGAGCCACCGCAGCGACGACTATCTGTTGCAATGCAGTGGGCGCGGCAAGTGAGCGGCTGTGCGCTTGCAGGGCGTCACACTTCTGGTGTGGCGCCACTCAAGCTTCTCTCTGAACTGGCCGGCTTCGTGCTCGCTGTCGAGCGGCCGCATCCGGTGCGGGTCGCGATCGACGGTCCGTCCGCGGCCGGCAAGACCACGCTGGCCGACGAACTGGCCGACGTACTGCGGGAGCGGACCGCGCGGGAGGTGATCCGGGTCGGGCTCGACTACTTCAAGAAGGACCCCGCGCTGCGGACGGCCTACCCGATCGAGTCGCCGGAGAGCTACTACCTCGATTCGTGGGATGTCGATGGGATCCGCTCGCATCTCCTGCTCCCGTTGGGACCGGACGGCGATCGCCGGTACGTCGCGGGGATGCGGTCCTTCAATGCGCAGTCAGCGCTCGCGCCGATCACCGAGACTGCCGCTGCCGACGCGGTTCTCGTTGCGGACGGCGTGTTCCTGCAACGCCCAGAACTCATCCAGCACTGGGATCTGCGTGTCTACGTGCACGTCGGCTTCGACGTCGTACTGCGGCGTGGGACTGTGCGTGACCAGGCGTGGATGGACTCGGCGGCAGCCGCGGAGGAGCGGTATCGGAGGCGGTACATCCCCGGCGAGCGCCTGTACGTCGACCAGGTGGAGCCGGCGTCGTTGGCGGATCTGGTGGTGGACAACACGGACTTCGCGAACCCGGTGCTTCGTCAGGGGAAGTCGTAGTGCATGTCGTAGTTGGGGATGATCACGCCGCTGCGGGTCTGGTTCGTGGGATTCTCGCGGTCGACGACGAATCCGAGGGCCTCGAAGGCCGGGCGGGCCGTGCGACTCGCGTGGGTGACCAGGCGGGTCAGCCCGCGCTTCCCGGCTTCTTCCTGCACCTTCTCCACTAGTAGCCGGGCGATGCCTCGGCCGGAGTGGTCCGGGTGGACGAAGAGCATGTCCAGCAAGCCGTCGTCGGTGAAATCGCTGAAGCCGACGACGACGTCATCGACACAGACCACGAACGTGTGTGCCGCTGCGCGGCGATCCGCCCAGGCATGGGCGTCGACATCTGTCTGGTCCGGCGCCCATGCTCGCACCTGCTCTTCGGTGTAGTCGCGGATCGCCGTCCGCCGGATTGCGGCGTAGTAGACCTGCCAGGTCGGGACAGCATCTGCTGGAACGTAGGTGCGCAAGGTGATCGCCATGACTAGGTCGCCTTTCGGGCTCGATGCGCGGCCGCTTTCACGCGGCTCTGGCATTGGGGTGAGCAGAAGCGGCGCTGGCCGTTCTTCGAGGTGTCGACGAAGACGCGGTCGCACTGCGGCGCGGCGCAGACGCCGAGCCGACCGGCCAGGTCGCTGCCGACCGCGAGCGCGAGCCCGGCCGCGCAGCCGGCCGCCCAGCCGTTGACGAGAGTGTCGTCGGGCCCGTGGAAGTGCAGGCTCCAACCCTTGTCCCGGCGGTCGAGCTTCGGCCGGGCGTTCGTGTCGACGAGCAGTGCGTTGATCTCGTCCGCGGCCCGATCGAGGTCGCCCGTGTGCGCCGCCTCGAACACGATCCGCATCCGCGTGGCCAGCGCCGTCAGCCGCCGCGCATCCTCCGGCCGCACGGTCGGCTGCGGATACCCGATCGCCACCAGCGAATCCGCGACCGCCTGCGCCTCGTCGGCAGGACCGCCGTACGGCGAACCGCCGGAGAAGCCGGGGGTCAGCCGGTTCACGTATTCGACCGACGCCGCCAGCACATTCCGGGCATGACTATCAAAAGACACTTGACCAGTCACGACACTCCTTCGTAGGCTCTGCGTGACCGATCATAGCCATTTAGACAGTCATGAGGTGCGGGCATGAGTGCAGCGGCGACCTTGATCGCGCCTTGGCGCGGCTTGCCCAGGACGGTCTGGGTGCTGGTTGCAGCCCGCGCCGTGAACCGGATCGGTGCGTTCTCGCTGTCGTTCCTGGCGATCGTGCTGACCGTGGAGTTCGGGGCCTCGCTGAGCCGGACCGGCCTGGTGGTCGCGCTGTTCGGTCTCGCCACGATCCCGTCCCGGCTGCTCGGTGGCGTCCTGGCCGACCGGATCGGCCGCCGCCGCACGATCGTCCTCGGTCTGACCGGCTGCGCGGCCGCCCAGTTGTGGATCGCCGCCAGTACGACGCTGTGGTCCGCGATGGTCGCCGCGATCGTGCTCGGTCTGGCCTTCGAGATCTACGAGCCACCCAGCCAGGCGACGATTGCCGATGTCACCGAGCCACTCGACCGCCCAGCGGCGTACGGGTTGCAGGGCTCGGCGATGGCGGTGGCCGGTGTCCTCGCAGGCCTGCTGGCCGCGGCCGTCAGCCACTGGGATCTGCGCTGGCTGTTCGTCGCAGACGCGATCACCTGCCTGGCCTGCGCTGGACTGGTTGCCCGAGCACTCCCTCGCGACGTACGGCGGGAGCGCGTGCGAGCCGGGGGAATCGCAGTATGGCGCGATCACCGGCTGCTGCTATTGCTTGCCAGCGGTACCGTGTTCGCGACGATCTACATGCAGCTGATCGTCGGCGTACCGCTCACTCTGCTTGAGCAGGGGCTGCCGGCATCAGGGACAGGCATCATCCTGGCCGTCTCCGCGGTGACGATGATCCTCGCACAGCGGCTGCTGCGGGTGCAGCTCGACGACTTCCAGGCGATGCGCGTCGGCTACGTGTTGCTGGCTGCCGGTCTGGTCGTCTGTGCGTTCGCCACCAGCCTGCCGGTCTTTCTACTCGCCACCGCGTTCTGGAGCGTCGGTGAGACCTTCCTCCTGACCCGCTATCTGACGCAGGCCGCAGGGCTTGCGCCCGATGACGGACGGGCGCGCTACCTCGCGGTCTTCGGCCTCTGCTGGGGCGTGGCCACGACCGCCGCCCCGTTGATCGTGACGCATCTCCTCGAGACCGTAGGCCCCGCAGGACTGTGGCTAGTCAACGCAGCGGCGGCCATCGCGCTGGCCGCCGCGCAACCGTTGCTCAGGACGCGACTGGCTCGAGCCTGACTGTCAGCCCCTTCGCGACCGGAGTGTTGCTGCCCTTGGCCACGTCGTCGGCCGACATCAGCACATTCGTCTCGGGGTAGTACGCCGCGACGCACCCGCGCGCGGTCGGGTACGAGACCAGGCGGAAGCCGGAGGCACGCCGTTCGACGCCTTGGAACTCGCTGACGATGTCGACGGTCGCGCCGTCGGTCAGCCCGAGCTCGGCCAGGTCCTCCGGATTCACGAACACCACCTCGCGACCTCCGTGGATGCCGCGGTAGCGGTCCTCGAGACCGTAGATCGTGGTGTTGAACTGGTCATGGCTGCGCAGTGTCTGCAGCAGCAGCTTGCCCGGTGCCGTCGGCAACCAACTCAGATCATTCGCGGTGAACTGAGCCTTCGCATCCGAGGTCTTGAACACCCGCTTGTCCCGCGCCGCATGCGCGAGCAGGAAGCCGCCCTCGTTCGCCCTGAGTCGCTCCTCGAAGTCCTCGTACCCGTCGGCGACCCGGCCGATCCGCTGCCGGATCAGGCTGTAATCATCGGCGAAGTCCGCCCACGGAATCTCGCCGACCTCCGGTACGACGGCCTGCGCGATCCCGGCGACGATGCCGATCTCGGACTTGAGCTCCGGCGCGGGCGGTGTCAGGTTCCCGGTGGAGAGGTGGACGGCGCCCTGGGAGTCCTCGACCGTCACGGACTGCGGACCGTTGGCGGTGTGGTCGTGGTCGGTCCGGCCGAGCGTCGGCAGGATCAGTGCCTCGCGGCCGGTGACCGTGTGCGAACGGTTCAGCTTGGTGGAGACGTGCACGGTCAGGTCGCATTCACGCAGCCCTCGATGCACCACCTCGGTATCGGGGGTTGCCGAGGCGAAGTTGCCGCCCATCGCGAAGAAGACCCGCACGGATCCGTCCCGCAGCCGCTTCACCGTGTCGGCCGCGTCGATCCCGTGCTCCCGCGGTGACGTGAACGCGAACTCGGCATCCAGCCTGTCCAGGAACGGCTCCGGCATCTTCTCCCAGATGCCCATGCTGCGGTCGCCCTGGACGTTCGAGTGCCCGCGGACCGGGCACGGCCCGGCGCCCGGCTTGCCGATATTGCCCTGCAGGAGCAGCACGTTGACGATCTCGCTGATCGTCGCGACCGCCTCGCGATGCTGGGTCAGACCCATCGCCCAGCAGATCACGGTTGCCTTGGACTTGAGGAACCGCTGGGTCAGCTCCTCGATCTCAGCGCGGCGCAGACCGGTGGCCAGCTCGACCGCGTCCCAGTCCAGCTCCGCGTTGTGCTTGGCGTAGAGCTCGAAACCGCTGGTGTAGGTCTCGACGAACGCCTTGTCGAGAACGGTGCCCGGGTTCTCTGCCTCGGCCTCGAGCAAGAGGTGGCCGATGGCAAGGAACAGCGCCTGGTCGCCACCGATCCGGATCTGCAGGTGCTGATCGGCGAGCTCTGTGCCCTTGCCGACCCAGCCGCGGACCTTCTGCGGGTTCTTGAAGTTCATCAGGCCGGGCTCGGGCAGCGGGTTCACCGAGACGATCTCGCCGCCGTTGCGCTTGGCGATCTCGAGGTGGCTGAGCATCCGCGGCGCGTTGGTCCCCGGGTTCTGCCCGACGACCACGATCAGCTCGGCCTCTTCGAGCATCTCCAGGGTCACCGCGCCCTTACCGCTGCCGATCACCCGGTTGAGCGCCGTACCGGACGATTCGTGGCACATGTTCGAGCAGTCGGGCAGGTTGTTGGTGCCGTAGGCGCGGACGAACAGTTGGTAGAGGAACGCGGCCTCGTTGCTGGTCCGGCCCGAGGTGTAGAAGACGGCGTCGTTGGGGTCGGGCAGCGCCTTGAGGTGCCGGGCGACAACCTGGAACGCCTCTTCCCAGCCGACCGGCTCGTAGTGCGTGGCGCCGGCCCGGAGCAGCATCGGCTCGGTGATCCGGCCGAGTTTGCCGAGATCGAACTCGGAGATCGCGTGGATCTGCTCGACCGAGTTCTCCGCGAAGAAGGCGCGCGGCACCCGTTTGCGGGTCGCCTCCCAGGCCACCGCCTTGGCGCCGTTCTCACAGAACTCGGCCGCATGCTTGCGTTTGTGGTCGGGATCCGGCCAGGCGCAGGACGGGCAGTCGAAGCCGCCGTCCTGGTTCATCTTCAGGAAGACCTTGCCGGTCCGGGCCGGTCCCATCTCACGGAAGCCGAACTTGAACGACGACAGCACGGCGGGAACACCCGCGGCTGTTGTCTTCGGCTTCTTCGGCTGTTCGATATCGACCATGTCTCCACGATAGTTCCACCTATCAGCAGAAGCAGGTTTGATAGCTGAACTCGCACTTGCCTTGACCCTAAGGGCAAGGTTTTACGGTGTCGCCCATGAAGTTTGCGATCAGCTACAGCCTGCCGTTCTTCGGGGCGGATCCGGACCGGTTGACCCGATTCGCGCGGCTCGCCGAAGAGGTGGGCTTCGAGGCGATCTACGTGCCGGAGCACGTGGCGCTGTCTCCCGGCCTGAAGTTCGGCGGGATGGAGCTGCCGTCGACGCTGCCGTACCCCGATCCGCTGGACTGCCTCACCTTCGCGGCCGCGGCCACCGAGCGGATCCTGCTCGGAACCGGAGTCCTGCTCCTGCCGTACCACCATCCGGTCGGCCTCGCGAAGCGGCTGGCCACGATCGACCAGCTCTCGAAGGGCCGGATGCGGCTGCTGACGGTCGGTGTCGGCAGCATGCCGGTGGAAGCCCAGGCCGTCGGGGTCGACTTCGGCACGCGCGGACGTCGTACCGATGAGGCGATGGATGTACTGCGTCTGTTGTGGGAGGGCGGTGCGGACGGCGCGAGCTTCGACGGCGAGTTCTACCGGTTCGAGAACGTCTGTAGCTATCCGAAGCCGCTCGACGTCGTGCATCTGCCGATCCACGTCGGCGGATCGAGCCGGGCGGCGGCTCGTCGTGCCGGTGCGCGCGGGGACGGGTACTTCCCGGGTGGAGCGCTCGGGGACGACGAGCGGCGGATTCAGTTCGAGCTGGCGCGGGCGAGCGCCGTACAGGCTGGTCGGGATCCCGATGCGCTGGAGTACACCCGCTGGGCGCCGATCGACCTGTCGGCCGAGGCGGTGGAGGCGTACGCGGCGCAGGGTGTGACCCGGCTGGTGGTGAGTAGCTCGGTCACCGACCCGTCGCAGCAGCGCGACGAGCTGGCGGCCTTCGCTGCTCGCGTCGGCCTGTAGGTGGCGTCAGCCCCCACGATCTGCAGCCCGGGTGTGTGCTCCGATCCCATAGTGCGCACGGCTGGGAGTTCCTACAGTCGTCCGCCATGGAGACCCGTCGCGCCCTTGTCACCGGAGCCGCTTCCGGCATCGGTGCTGCCTGTGTCGAACGGCTCGTAGCGGACGGCGTCCACGTCGTGGCTGTCGACCGGGTCGCTGTGCGCGAGTCGGCGCGGGTGGAGTCGGTCGTGGCGGACCTGTCCGACCTGGACGGCCTGGCCGGGTTGCCCACTGACGTGGACATCCTGGTGAACAACGCTGGGGTTCAGCACGTCGCACCGGTCGAGGACTTCCCACCGGAGCGTTTCAGCTACCTGCTGCGGCTGATGCTGGAGACACCGTTCCGGCTGATCCGCCAGACCCTTCCCCACATGTACGGCGTGGGCTGGGGGCGCGTGGTCAACATCAGCTCGGTCCACGGACTCCGGGCCAGCCCGTACAAGTCGGCGTACGTGGCTGCCAAGCACGGGCTCGAAGGACTCAGCAAAGTCGTCGCACTGGAAGGCGCTGCCCGCGGTGTGACCAGCAACTGCGTCAACCCCGCCTACGTCCGTACGCCGCTCGTCACGGCTCAGCTCACGGACCAGGCCAAGGCACACGGGCTGACCGAGCCCGAGGTACTCGACAACGTCATGCTCGAACCAGTCGCAGTGAAACGACTGATCGAGCCGACGGAAGTCGCGGAGCTGGTCGCGCTGCTGTGCGGTCCGGCCTCCGCCTCCATCACGGGGAGCTCATTCGTACTCGACGGCGGCTGGACCGCCCACTAGTCCTTTGGAGGGCCCCATGGCAGCTACAGATCCGGTCCGCACCCGCCCCTCGATCGTCCGGGTGGTCGGTGCGAGTCTCGTCGGTACGACGGTGGAGTGGTACGACTTCTTCCTGTACGGCGTGGCAGCCTCGGTCGTGTTCGGCGACCTGTTCTTCCCGAAGGGCGAGCAGCTGACCGGGACGCTGCTGAGCTTCGCCACGTTCGCGGTCGGGTTCTTCGCCCGTCCGATCGGCGGTGTGGTCTTCGGGCACTTCGGTGACCGCCTGGGCCGCAAGAACCTGCTCGTGCTGTCCCTGCTGATGATGGGGATCGCCACGTTCGCCATCGGCTTGCTGCCGACGTACGCGCAGGTGGGGGCGCTCGCCCCGATCCTGCTGACCGTGCTGCGGCTCATCCAGGGCTTCGCGCTCGGCGGTGAGTGGGGAGGCGCCGTACTGATCGTGTCGGAGCATGGTGATCCGGCACGGCGTGGTTTCTGGGCCTCCTGGCCGCAGGCCGGTGCTCCGGCGGGACAGTTGCTCGCGAACGGCGTACTGGCTGGGCTGGCGGCGTTCCAGTCCGAGGCTGCGTTCGACTCGTGGGGCTGGCGGATTCCGTTCCTGCTGTCGGCGGTGCTCGTGCTGGTCGGACTGTGGGTGCGGTTGAAGATCGAGGAGTCGCCGGTCTTTGTTGCAGCTCGTGCGAAGCAGGAGCCGGCGGACCGGATGCCGCTGATGGAGGTGCTCACGCGCTACCCGCGCGAGGTGCTGACCGCGATGGGCGCGCGGATGGCGGAGAACGTCAGCTACTACATCTTCACCATCGTCATTGCGACCTACGCCAAGGAGCAGCTCGGTCTGGGCAGGTCCTTTGCGCTGAACGCCGTTCTGATCGCTGCAGCGATCCACTTCTGCGCTATCCCGCTCTGGGGTGCGCTGTCGGACCGCATCGGCCGGAAGCCCGTCTACCTGATCGGTGCGGTCGGAGTGGGCGTCTGGGCCTTCGTCTTCATCGCACTGGTGGATACGAAGAACTTCGGGCTGGCCACGCTCGCTGTGACTGTCGGACTGGTGCTGCACGGCGCCATGTACGGACCACAGGCGGCCTTCTTCACCGAGCTCTTCGGGACTCGGGTGCGCTACTCGGGTGTGTCCGTCGGCTACCAGTTGGCGTCGATCATCGCCGGCGGCCTGGCGCCGTTCATCGCAGTCGCACTCCTGAAGGCCTACGACTCCGGCTACGCGATCTCGGTGTACGTCGCGGTCTGTGCGGCGATCTCGATCCTGGCGGTCACCCTGTACTCCGAAACCCGAGAGCGGGACCTGACAGCGTTATAGGTGGCATCATCGCGAGGATGAGGGACCTTCTGCGGCTACTGGCCGAGGACGCGTCCGGTAGCGAGCTGGCCCGGGTGGCAGGTGAGGATGCGGTCGCCCGGGACCTCGCCCTGCGCATCCGGGCCGGTATCGACGCCAGCAAGAAGCGTGAGGCCGAGCTGACCGCACTGGTCGAGGTAGCTCGTGAGCTGGCCTCAGCCAGCGATCCGGGCGGCGTACTGGACACCATCGTGCATCGGGCGCGCACGCTGGTCGGTGCGGACGTTGCCTACCTGACTCTGTACGACGAGGCTCGCGGCGACACGTACATGCGGGCCACCGACGGATCGCTGTCGACCGCCTTCCAACAGCTCAGGCTGCCGCTGGGCGCCGGCCTGGGCGGACTGGTCGCGTCAACGCGCAGGCCTTACTGGACTACGGACTATCCATCCGACCAGCGCTTCCGGCACACCGGGCAGATCGATCATGCTGTCGGTGAGGAGGGGCTCGTCGCCATCTGCGGTACGCCGTTGATCGTGGACGAGGCGTTTGTCGGCGTGCTGTTCGCGTCGAACCGGATCGCGCGCCCGTTCAGCCGGGAAGAGGTGCTGCTGCTCGGTTCACTGGCAGCGCTGGCGGCCGTCACGATCGTGCAGGTCCGCGCGGCCGCTGAGACTGCAGTGGCGCTCGACCAGCTGTCGGAAGCCCACGCCGGTGCCGAGCATGCAGCGGCCGCACACGATCGATTTGCCGACATTGTGCTGTCCGGTGGTGATGTGGACGCGGTCGCTGCCGCACTGGCCGAGCTGCTCGGGGTGTGGGTCGTACTGGTCGATGCTGTCGGCAACGAGCTCGCAGTGGCCGGCTGCACCCCCGGTACGGCGGTGCCGTGGCAGGAGTCGTCATCCGGCCGACTGACCCGAGCAGGCGAGTGCTGGGTCGTTGCGGCAACCGCCAAGGGTGAGCGGCTCGGTGCATTGGTGATCGGCGGTGTCGACGACCTGTCCGGTGCAGACCAGCGCATCGTCGAGCGTGCGGCTGTAGTCACCGCACTCGTCCTCCTGTTCCGCCGTCAGGCTGCCGAGCAGTCCCAGCGTGCACAGGCAGACCTGTTGACCGACGTGCTCAGCGGAGGCGGTGACTTCGAACGACTTCGGTTGCTGGCGCCAAAGCATGTGCACGATCGGTTCGTGGTGGCGGTCTGCCGTGGCGACCACAGCGCCGTACGGGCTCGGTTGTCAGCTCCAGTTGAGGACAAGCTGGTGCTGTCCGGTCCGTACGGCGGGGACCTGGTGCTCCTGCTGGCTCGGACCGACGCGGTAGCAGCAGCTCGGGATTTGGCCGAGGTCGCGAAGCGTGCCGCCGTCACCATCGCGGTGGTCGGTCCGGCTCCCTGGGATGCGCTCGTCGACGCGCACCGCCAGGCGGCTCGGTTGGCAACGACCATGGTGCGACTCGGCCGGTACAACGAGTCCGCGACGCCGGACGACCTGGGTGTGGCGGGTCTGGTCGGTGCATCGGAGGTCGACGTACAGGCTCATGTTCAGCACGTTTTCGGTGCAGTGATCGAGTACGACGCCCAGCGGGGGACCGATCTGGTCGGAACACTGCACGCCTACTTCGCAGCCGGTCAGAGTCCGACCAGAGCCGCCGCCGAACTGCACATCCATCCCAACACCGTCCAGCAGCGACTGGATCGAGTCGGAGCACTCCTCGGCGCCAACTGGCAGTCACCGGAGCACAGCCTGAACCTCCAGGTCGCACTCCGGCTCCACCAGGCGATCAGGGGATAGGCAGCGTCCGGGGCGGGCTAGGCTCTAGCACCATGGCCGCTTCCAACGACCGCCGCGTGGTCGTCCTCGTGGTCCCCGGCACCCCTACCTGGGCGCCGCCCGGCCGCACTCCGACCGCCTGGCACCACGCGCTCACCGAAGACACCTACGAGCTCCTGGCAGACCTGGCGCAGGTGGACGTGGCAGTCGCCGTTGTGGCCGGTGATGAGCCTTCGGTGGCCGCGATCCGTGACCTGACCTGGCCGGGCACTCCGGTGTACGGGGTCTCGGGGGCCAACCCCGTGCTGGAGGCGATCGAGCTCGCCGGCCCCGCTGCCGCAGTCGTGGCGGTGAGTTACGACGTACCGGATCTGCCGGGGCTGCTGATCGGCAAGCTGTTCCGCGCGCTCGGCTCGGCCGACATCGCCGTCACGCCCGCGACCGACGGGTCACTGGCCGCGATCGGGGTGAACCTGCCGATCGCATCCTGGGTCCAGGATGCGGCTCCGACTTTCGACAGCACGCTCGCCGAACTCGAGGCTGTGAAGCCACGCCGCCACGCGGTCGCGATCGGCCCCGGATGGCACCGGCTGCGATCGGCTGCTGACCTAGCGCAACTGGATCCCGGCTTAGAGGGCTGGGATGCGACAAGATCTCTACTTCGTCGTCCCTGACCCGTCACCTTCGCTCGAGTGGCTCGTTCACCATGCAGCGGGAGCTTCGGGGGAGGCTGGCACCGACCGCCGATGCCGTTCAGGGGCGGAGATCGACACCGGTGCACTCGCTGCGAAGGCCCGCTCGGGGGAGCGGGCCCGCACCCGAGGCCACCCCTGAAGTGGCCAACGGCGCACGGGGGAATCACGGGGGAGCACGCGGGGGGATCCACGGGGGATCGCAGTACACGTGGGGGA
>NZ_SMKA01000593.1 GCF_004348455.1 Kribbella albertanoniae | reverse complement strand
CGCCCGCACCACCCGACCGCCAACGCCGCCCCTCCGAAATTTGAGGGGCTATCCGTTGAGGTTGCCCCTTCTCCGGTCAAATTTTGGCTCTCCTGACTGATGTGTGGGTGGTTCGCCATCATCCCCATCACAACGTCCGAAGATCCGAACACCAGGCGCGCGTGTCCTTCGGACGTTAGTCGGGGCAGTGATTAACGTCCGACGATCCGGAGGACCGGGCGCGCGTATCGTTCGGACGTTGCGGTACGGCGCTCTGCTGGGCCGCCTGCACGTGAGCCGGGTGCACTGCGGTCACCTACTGGAGACCTCGGACATCTGATGGCGTGTCCGGGGTCCCCAGTAGGTGTACGCGGTTCGGTCGTTCCTTGCCATCCCCTTCTCCGGTCAAATTTTGGCTCTCCTGACTGATGTG
>NZ_SMKA01000064.1 GCF_004348455.1 Kribbella albertanoniae | reverse complement strand
ACCCGACCCGACCCGACCGCGCGAACCCTCCAACTCGACGGATATCCCCCGAACCGGGGGGTTGCCCATCGAGATTTTCAGGGGGCAACCCCCTGTTTCAGTGGGCATCCCCTGAGATGGGGTTGCGCCAAGGCGGGCTGATCGCCGATGCAGCGCAGTACGGCGGCGATGGGGAGCGTTGCCCCACCGAATCGGTAGGTAGGACTCCCCATCCTCCCGGAACATGGCAGGGGATGTGGGGAGGATCCACCCCCCCCGAATCCGTCGCGGATCCACCCCAAACCGGTTTGGGGAAGGCGGTTCGGCGACCCGTTCGCTGCAGGTGCCCCTAACATCCGGAGGGCGGCCCTCCGGTCTTTCGGACGTTGGGTGGGAGTGGTGGTTAACGTCCGAACGTCCGGAGGGCGGCCCTCCGGTCTTTCGGACGTTGTGGCGGGGACTGGGATACCGGGGAGGCGGGGTTTAGCTGACCGGACTTGGGGCAGCCGACCGAGTGGGACTCACGCAGGGGGCGATCGGGAGGATGCAGACGGCCTGGGCTGGACGGCGGCCCCGGCCGCAACTGGTGGCCTGAGACAGGAAGTGGTGGCCGGGGACCTGTGGCCACGGGTCTCCGGCCGCAACAAACTGTCTCCGGCCGGACTGAGATGCGGGCGCGGTGGACGGGTCAGCGGTGGGTCGTCGACAGGATGGCGTCGAGGGACTGTTCGATCAGGTGTTCCAGGTCGGTGGCGGAGATGGTGGCGTCCTCGATCCAGAGGAGGAGGGTCTGTTCGACGTAGCCCTGCCAGCCGAGGCAGGCGAGTTCGACGACCGGGGTGACGTCGACGCCGGTTTCGCGGACGGCGCCGATCACCCAGGTGCTGAAGACGCCGCGCAGGTCCGAGTGCAGTTTGCGGACCTCGGGGTCACCGGCGGCGGACATCAGCAGGGTGGCGCGGTAGAGCTGTGGTGCTTCGAGGACTGCGCGGACGAAGGCACGGATCCCGGAGCGGAGCTGCTCGGCCGGGGGCAGCGACTGGTCGGGGGCGGTCCGGAGCAGGATCTCGGCCGCGGCTTCCTCGATCACGGCGTACTGGAACTTCTTCTTCGAGCCGAAATAGTGGAACAGCAGGGCGGGGGAGACCTTGGCCTCGGCGGCGACCGACTCGACGGTGAGCTCGCGGTGCGGGTCGGCCAGCAGCACCCGGCGGGCGGCTTCCAGGATCTGCGCGCGCCGTTCGTCGGGGCGCAGCCGGGCGGACGAGGTCTGGGTCATACGGCCAGTCTATTGAGTCTTGGGTCAATAAGCACTTACTGTTGAGTATCCACTCAACAGCTAGAGCCGGAGGATTTCAGATGCGACCGCTGCCCGGACAGGTTGTCCTCATCACCGGAGCGTCCCGCGGGATCGGCGCCGCAGTGGCCCGGAGCCTCGCGAAGGACGGTGCCAAGCTCGCGCTGATCGGCCTGGAGCCGGACGAGCTGAAGCAGGTGGCCGAGGACTGCGGCCCGGACGCGGGGTGGTGGGAAGCAGACGTCACCGACACCGAATCGCTCCGTACGGCGATCGAGTCCGTCCACGCGCGGTACGGCCGGATCGACGTAGTGATGGCGAACGCCGGTATCGCAGCGCCGGGCTTCACTCGCAGCATGGACCCCGCCGTGTGGGAGCGCGTGCTGGACGTCGACCTGTACGGCGTGTGGCGCACAGTGCACCTGACTCTGCCCTACCTGTTGGAGAGCAAGGGTTACCTGCTGCTGGTCTCGTCGCTGGCTGCTGTCGTGCACATCCCGGGCCTGGCGTCGTACAACGTGGCGAAGGCCGGCGTGGAGGCGATGGGTGACACGCTGCGGCCGGAGCTCAAGCACCTGGGTGTGCGAGTAGGCGTTGCGCACATGACCTTTGTGGACACCGACATGGTGCGTGGAGTGGATGACCACCCGGTGTTCGGCAAGGTGCGGACCGGGATCCCGCTGGCGAGCAAGGTGTACCCGCTGGAGTTCGCCGTACAGAAGTTCACCGACGGCATCAAGCGCCGGAAGCGGACGGTGCACGTGCCGGAGTGGATCGGCGTACTGAAGGTGTTCCGCTGGCTGATCCCGCACGTGATCGAGGTGGGTTCGCGCTTCAGCGTGCCGAAGGCGGACCGGGCGGCGCTGGCCGACATTGAGGCTCGTGGTGCATCCGTGTCGACGCGCGCTTCGGGTGCCGGCGGTAAGGCCGACACCGCGAAGGCCACCGGGCGATGAGTCGTCAGTACGACGTCGTCCTGCTCGGTGCGAGTGGCTTCACCGGAGCACTCACCGCCGAGTATCTGCAGAAGAACGCGCCCGCCGAGCTCAAGTGGGCGGTGGCCGGGCGGAACCGCGCGAAGCTGGAGCCGTTCGGCAAGGACGTCCTGATCGCGGACGTGACCGACCCGGCTTCGCTCAAGGCGCTCGCGGAATCGACCAGGATCGTTGTGACCACGGTCGGTCCTTACATCCAGTACGGCGAGCTGCTGGTGGCCGCGTGCGCGGAGGCTGGGACGGACTACCTGGATCTGACCGGTGAGCCGGAGTTCGTGGACCGGATGTACGTGAAGTACCACCAACGTGCGCTGCAGACCGGAGCCCGGATCATCCACGCGTGCGGGTTCGACTCGATCCCGTACGACCTGGGTGTGCAGTTCACGGTCGAGCAGTTGCCGGAGCGGGTGCCGATCACCGTTGACGGTCTGTTGCGGGCCGGTGGCCGGCCTTCGGGCGGTACGTTCCACACCGCGATCACGGCGTTCTCACGGCCGAAGCAGAACCTGGATGCGCACAACGCCCGCAAGCGCGCCGAGTCGCGGCCCGAGGGGCGGCGCGCACGAGCGGTCGCGGGCCGGATCCACCGCCAGCAAGGTTTCTGGGTGGTGCCGCTGCCGACCGTGGACCCGCAGATCGTCGGTTACTCGGGCCGGCTGCTCGACAGCTACGGACCTGACTTCCGCTACGCGCACTATGCGGCGTTCAAGCGGCTGCCGATGGTTGCCGGAGGCATCGGTGGGGTCGCGCTGCTCGCGACCGCCGCGCAGATCCCGCCGGCCCGGAAGGCGCTGCTCAATCGGCTTTTGCCCGGGGCCGGGCCGAGTCCCGAGGTGCGGGCGAAGTCGTGGTTCAAGGTGCGCTTCGTCGGCCGCGGTGGTGGCAAGCAGGTGGTCACCGAGGTGGCCGGGGGAGACCCCGGGTACGACGAGACCGCCAAGATGCTCGGAGAGAGCGCTCTCTGTCTCGCTCTGGACGATCTCCCGGAAACGGCCGGCCAGACCACCACCGCTGCGGCGATGGGTCCGGCGTTGCGTTCACGTCTGGTGAAAGCAGGGATGACCTTTGCCACCCTCAGCACAAGCGACTACTAGCCACGACGGCACCCGGATCGCGTTCTACGACTACGCGCCCGAGTCAGATCTCCCCGTGCTGCTGTGTGTGCACGGGTATCCGGACAACGCGCGGTTGTGGGAGCCGGTGGCCCGCGAGCTCGCAGGAGCATTCCGGGTTGTCACGTACGACGTGCGCGGGGCGGGCGAATCCGGTCAGCCGCGGGAGCGATCGGCGTACCACCTGGATCGGCTGGAGGACGACTTCCACGCCGTACTCGAGGCGGTGTCGCCGGATCAGCCGGTGCATCTGCTCGCGCACGACTGGGGTTCGATCCAGTCGTGGCATTTCGTCACGAGTGAACGCACGCGTGGGCGGATCACGTCGTTCGTTTCGATCTCGGGACCGTCGCTGGATCACGCGGGCTTCTTCGTCCGCAAGCACCGCCCGATCCGCGACGTGATGCGGCAGTTGCTGCACTCCTGGTACATCTACTACTTCCACCTGCCCTGGTTGCCGGAGAACGGCTGGCGTCGGGGCTGGGCGCACCGGGTCTTCGCGCGGCTGGAACGGTCGGCCGACGGCCTTCCCTCAGAGACCGGAGAGCGCTCTCTGGGGGACTACGTGAACGGGCTGAACCTGTATCGCGAGAACGTGTTCCCGCGGATGATCAGGCCCCGAGAACGGATCACCGACGTACCGGTCATGGCTGTGTCTCCGGAGAACGACGTGTTCGTGAGCACGCCGCTGCAGACCGATGTGGCCCGTTGGGCACCGAACCTCACGGTCAAGGTGGTCAGGGGCGGCCACTGGATGCCCCGGAATGATCCCGGACTTGTCGCCCAGTTGGTGCTCGAGCACACCCGGGAGCTGGCACGCTGAAGGTATGAGAACGCTGCTCAACCTGATCTGGCTGGTCTTCGCCGGCTTCTGGCTGTCGGTCGGTTACGCGATCGCCGGCATCATCTGCTGCGTGCTGATCGTGACGATCCCGTTCGGGATCGCGTCGTTCCGGATCGCGGGCTACACGTTGTGGCCGTTCGGCCGGACCATCGTCGACAAGCGCAGCGCCGGCGCCGGCGCCCTCCTCGGGAACCTGATCTGGGTGATCGTGGCCGGCTGGTGGCTGGCGCTCAGCCACCTGGTCACCGGGATCGCGCTCTGCCTCTCGATCATCGGCATCCCGCTCGGCATCGCGAACTTCAAGCTGATCCCGATCTCCCTGCTCCCGCTCGGCAAGGACATCGTCCCGACCGACCAGCCGTTCGCCCGGTGAGGTCACTCACCGTCCTCGGCTCCTGCGGCGCGTGGCCCGAGGCGGGTCGCGCGTGTGCCGGCTTCCTGATCGAGTACGACGGTTTCCGCGTCGTACTCGATCTCGGGTACGCCGCCCTGCCGCAACTGCTGCAGCACCGACCGCACGCCGAGGTCGACGCGGTCGTCGTGACCCATCAGCACCCGGACCACTGCGTCGACGTCAGCGCGCTCGCGCGAGTCCGGTACTACGAAGCCCCAGACGCACCGCCGATCCCGCTGCACAGCCCGCCTGGGGTGGTCGACGTACTCCGAGCCCTTGAACCGAACCCGGACCCAGCGACGGTCTTCGACATCCACGACCTTGCGAGCACGACCCAGCTGGGTCCGTTCTCCGTCGAGACCGTCCAGCTGCCGCACTACGTGCCGAACTTCGGCCTAAGGCTCACGGCACCCGGCGTCTCGCTCGCCTACACCGGCGACAGTGGACCGTCCGACGAACACGCGAAGCTCGCGGAAGGCACTGACGTCTTCATCGCCGACGCCACCCTGCAAGGCCCGTCACCCCGAACCACCCCGCGCTACGTGATGACCGCAGGCGAAGCCGCGCAGGCGGCCCGCGGCGCGAACCGCCTGCTGCTCACCCACTTCTGGCCCGGCTCGGACCGCACGCTCTCCGTCACTGAGGCTCAGGCAGAGTTCAACGGCGAAGTGATCGCCGCCACCGAAGGACTCACTTTGTCGCTGTAGTGACCATTCACTTCATGTCGGCGACGAACCACCACCTGCCGCTCACCGGGTGGCGCTCGCAAGGACCGACCCAGTGGGCCGCGCCGCTGAAGGCGATGCCGCCACGATAGAACTGGCATTCGGGCTCGTCGATGTACGGGCCGAACTGCTTGACCGCTTGGACAGCCGATGTCCCATTGGCGGCCGATGGAGCGGCGCTGGCGGTAGCAACCGGCACGAGCACTGCCGCTGCGGCCGCGGCACCAAGCGCCAGCCGCACGGCGATTCGTCGGACAGCATATGGATTACGCATTTCCGGGCTCCTCTACTGTGTGCGACAGCGCGGACCGCTGTCGCAGCTGCGAGGTAACCACGGGAGGACGTTGCTCCCGTACGCATTCGAGTACCGCGGAATCCTGACTTCGTTACACGCCGAAGTCGGCCCGAGGCCGCGGTGGGTCCCACGGGAGGGCGTCGGCGGCGTGGGGGTTGCGCACGACGGTGACGGACTCGTCGTACCGCCGCCAGATGCCGTCCTCGTCGGGCTCGGCGGCGATCAGCAACACCGAGCTGTTGCCGATGCCGAGGAGAGCCTCGGCGAAGATCGAGTCGCGCCGCAGCAAACCGCGCCGGCTGTCGTCCACCACCAGCCGCACGGAAGTGACCCG
This sequence comes from Kribbella albertanoniae, assembly GCF_004348455.1. Taxonomy (GTDB): domain Bacteria; phylum Actinomycetota; class Actinomycetes; order Propionibacteriales; family Kribbellaceae; genus Kribbella; species Kribbella albertanoniae. Next base: position 28,088 of record NZ_SMKA01000064.1, on the reverse strand, counting down.
CCCGGTCGGTAGCGGCAGGCGGGCGTGTGGCCGGCTGAACCCTTCGTCGAGGTCGTTCAGGTCGATCGTCGCGTCGGCGTCGAACTCGAGTGCCCACACCGGTGCAGCCGCGCAGGTGGACAGCCCCATCGAGCCCTCGTCGAGTGTGAGGTGCAACTGCAGGAACGGGACTCGTTCGGCGTACGGCCCGGCGAAGTGTGTGCCGGCCAGCTCCTCGCCCAGCACGATCGGCCACTCGATACCGCTCCAGTTGCTGATCGTCCGGCCCGCGAGGGCGAGCGCCCCGGCGAGGTTCGCCAGTACGACGTCTCCGCTCCGCCGGCCGATGAAGCGCGGCCGCAGCAACCCTGCCGAGGCCTCGAACCCGAACCCAAAGGCCGCCTCGAAAGGCACCGGTCCAGACGCACTGCAGGTGAGGACCGGCAGCGGCCCGGTCTCGTCCAGACCGATCGTCATCGTCGCGCCGTCCGAACCACGCAACACCCAGCCGCCCGCGCCGTCGACGGAGGTCTGCCACTCCTGCCCGATGCTCATGGCCAGGAGTGTGCGCCACCCAGAGTGTCCCCAGAGTGTCCGCCGCCCCCGATTGCCCAGAAGGTCACCTGGAATGGACCTTCTGGACGATCGTGCGACCGACGGGGAAGCTCGTGGGCCCAGGATTCGGTCTGGGAGGGCGGTTAGTCTGCGGGCATGCCTACTGCGCTCGTCCGCCGCCCGAGTCCCCGTCTGGCCGAGGGGCTGATCACCCACATCGAACGGCAGCCGGTCGACCCCGAGCTCGCCGTACGGCAGTGGCAGCAGTACGTCGACGTACTCGAGCAGCACGGTTGGACTCCCGTGGAGGTGCCACCGGCCGACGCTTGCCCGGACGGTGTGTTCGTCGAGGACACGATGGTCGTGTACGGCGACCTCGCGGTGATCGCTCGGGCCGGAGCCGAATCGCGGCGCCCCGAGGCAGCGGCGGCCGAGCAGGCGGTGCGTGAGCAGGGCTACCGCATCACCCACGTCACTGACCCCGGCACGTTCGACGGTGGCGACATTCTGAAGGTCGGCAACACCGTGTACGTCGGTCTTGGCGGGCGCACGAACGCCGAGGGCATCCGGCAACTCACAGCAGCTCTGACTCCGCTCGGCGCCGACGTGCGAGCAGTGCCGGTGCAGAAGGTGCTGCACCTCAAGTCGGCGGTGACCGCGCTGCCCGACGGCACGGTGATCGGCTACGAGCCGCTCGTCGACGACCCGGCCGCGTTCGACGCCTTCCGCGCAGTCCCCGAGGAGGCCGGGGCACACGTCGTACTGCTGGGGGAGGACCGCCTGCTGATGGCCGCGTCGGCGCCGAAGTCGGCCGCTTTGTTCGCGGAGCTTGGCTACACGCCGGTCGTCGTCGACATCAGTGAGTTCGAGAAGCTCGAAGGATGTGTCACCTGTCTGTCGGTGCGCCTTCGCCGGTGAGCAACTGCCGCGCCGCCTCGACGGCCGGCAGATCGCGCTTCCGCCCACGCGCCGCACCCACATCACACGCGTCACGCAACGCCGCCCGGTAGACCGCCGTGTCCGGATGGTCCGCACCGAACGCGGCCGTGGCGTCGACGACCGAAGCACTCAACGCCTCGATCGACTGAGCGATCTGTCCGCCGGCCAGCAGCGCACGCCCGAGCGCGGCACGGTCGCGGATCAGCTGCGGGTCCCGTGCATCCAGGTCGCTGGTGTCGACCGCGACGATGTCGCTGAGCAGGCTCGCCTCTGAGCGCGGTCCGCCGGTCATCAGCCGAGCGCCGGTCGCGCCCTCGATCGCCGAGCGCGTCAGCTCGTGCTGCGCACCGAACACCCGAGTCAGCTGCGGCGTCACCAACTCGAACCACGCGATCGCCCGCCCGTAGTTCCCCGTCGCGAGCAACCCTTGAGCCACCCGCAACCGCACGCGCAGCGTGGCCGGATCGTCCGCCGCCAGCACGCTCTCGCGCAGCGCCAGCGCCGATTGGTAGAACGGCAGCGCCTGACCTGGCTCTTTGGCGTCCCAGTACGACTCGGCCTGCCGGTACGACGGGTCGCGCTCCAGCTCGGGATGCGCGCCGATCGCCGACGCCGGTTCACCCGGTACGGCGACGAGCGGGGTATCGATCACCTTGCGGGCGACGTACGTCCGGCCGCCGGTCGGGATGATGCGGAACCGCCCGGCCTTCGCCAGCGGGATCCACAGGAAGGTCCGGTAGAGCGTCCGGACCGATGAACCGCAGTTCTCGCAGATGTCGCTGTGGCCGTAGAAGCGGCTGCCGATCCCGGTGGCACCCGCGGGATCGGTGACCCGCCAAGCGACCGACGACGCCGTACAGCTGCCGCAGAACGGGTAGACCCCCCGCCGTTCCTCATTCATTCGGCCCATTGTGTCGAGTTTCGGCCTCGGCGTCTTGCTCCGCCGCGGCGAAGACCGGTTTTGTCAGCAACGGATCGTCGACCGCGAAGGTCCGGACCGGGCCGGGCGGGGTCTCCGCGGTCTCGAACCGGACGGTGACCCGGCCGCGGCCGGAGCCCCACACCCAGCCGAGGCCGTGGTCGGGATGATGGACGTCCTGACCGGTGTAGTAGCCGCCCTGATCGCGGGAGCGCCGCTCGGGCAGCTCGATCACGTCGACGACCTGGTCCTGAGCAGCCTCTGCAGCCTCGGCCGCTTCGCTGTCGGTGAAGAGATCGTCCTGGATCCAGTCGGCCAGCGACGAGACGCCAACCCCGAGCAACCGGATGCCACCGGCCAGGTCGGTGTCGTCGAGCAACCGCCGGGCGACCCGGGCGATCACGCGCGGGTCGTCGGTCGGGCCGGCGAGTGTGGAGGAGCGGGTGTGCGTGGTGAAGTCGTGCATCCGTGACTTCAGGGTCACGGTCCGCCCGGAGAGCTGGGCCTTCTGCAGGCGCTCGGACACTCGGCGCGCCATCCGGTCGGCGATCGCGGTCAGCAGCGCGCGGTCGATGATGTCGACCTCGAAGGTGTCCTCGACGCTGACCGACTTCGTCTCCCGATCGCTGACCACGGGCCGGTCGTCGGCCGCGATGGCCATTCGGTGCAGGCTCGTGCCATGCGCCGAACCGACCTGGCGAACGAGCTCGCCCTCGTCGAGCTGCTGCAGGTCGGCGACGGTCCGGACGCCCGCCATACTGAGCCGCTGTGCGGTTGCAGGACCGACGCCGGGGATCACGGTGACCTGCATCGGCGCCAGGAAAGCCGCCTCGGTGCCGGCCGGTACGACGACCACTCCGTCGGGCTTGTCCAGGTCGCTGGCGATCTTCGCGATCAGCTTCGACGTGCCGGCTCCGACCGACGCGGTCAGCCCGCCACTCGCCGTACGGATCGCGTCCTTGAGGTCTTCGGAGATCGCGCGGACATCGTCGTCGGTGAGCCCGGTCAGCCCCGCCGCGGCCAGATCGATGAACGCCTCGTCGAGCGAGAGCGGCTCGACGAGCGGTGACAGGGCCCGCATTTCGGCCATTACCGCCTGGCTGGTCGCCCGGTACACCTCGAAGCGTGGCCACAGGTACGCCGCGTGCGGGCACCGCGAACGCGCCTCCGCGGTCGACATCGCGGAGCGAACGCCGTACTTGCGGGCCTCGTACGACGCCGTCGAGACGACCCCGCGGAGCCCGATCCCGCCGACGACGACCGGTTTGCCGCGCAGCGAAGGTTTGTCGCGCTGCTCGACGGCCGCGAAGAACGCGTCCAGATCGACATGCAGCACCGACGGTTCCTTTCGCACCTGACCATCCTGCCCGGTCGCACCGACAATTCCCGCGCGGCCGTTGGTTGCTGGCGGCAATACCCGTCCACCACGCGAGTAGGAACGCCACGAACGGGCACCTTCAGGCACACTGAGGCGAGAGGCCAAGCCGGGGAGGCGCAATGGGTGAGGAAGTCGACCGGGTCGAGTTCACCCGGGCGGACCGGACCGCGTTCCGGGACCAGGTGCATCGCAACCTGGACGCCTTCGCGCGGATGCTGCGCGAGGACCGGTTCGCGCCGGACCGGCCGATGACCGGGATCGAGATCGAGCTGAACCTGGTCGACGAGCACTGCGACCCGGCGTTCAAGAACTCCGAGGTGCTGAGCGCGATCGAGGACGACGCGTTCCAGACCGAGCTCGGCCAGTTCAACATCGAGATCAACGTGCCGCCCGGGCAGATCGACGGGATCGGGCTGGACACGATGGAGTCCAACATCCGCGACAGTCTGAACGCGGCCGAGGAGAAGGCGTCCCGGACCGGGTCGTCGATGGTGGTGGTCGGCATCCTGCCGACCCTGCTGACCGAGCACATCCATCGCGAGGCACTCAGCACGAACCCGCGGTACGCGTTGCTCAACGATCAGATCTTCGCCGCCCGCGGCGAGGACGTGCAGATCTCCATCGACGGGATCGAGCGACTGCAGGTGACCGCGGACAGCATCGTGCCGGAGGCTGCCTGTACGTCGACACAGTTCCATCTGCAGGTGACTCCGGAGGCCTTCCCCCGCTACTGGAACGCCGCGCAGGCGATCTCCGGCGTACAGCTCGCGATCGGTGCGAACTCGCCGTTCCTGTTCGGCAAGGAGTTGTTGCGCGAGACCCGCATCGCGTTGTTCGAGCAGGCCGCCGACACCCGCACCCACGAGTTGAAGACCCAAGGCGTGCGACCACGGGTCTGGTTCGGTGAACGATGGATCACCTCGATCTTCGACCTGTTCGAGGAGAACTCGCGCTACTACCCGGCGCTGCTTCCGGTGACGTCCGACGAGGATCCGATCGCCGTTCTCGATCGTGGTGACACACCGGCCCTTTCGGAACTTCGCCTGCACAACGGGACGATCTATCGCTGGAACCGCCCGGTGTACGACGTTGTTCGGGAGAAGCCGCATTTGCGAGTAGAGAATCGCGTGTTGCCGGCCGGCCCGACCGTGGTCGACACAATCGCCAACGGGGCTTTCTATTTCGGCCTGGTGCGCGCACTGGCCGACGACGAACGGCCGATCTGGTCGCAGATGTCGTTCAGTGCCGCTGAAGAAAACTTTCACGAGGCAGCGAAGAGCGGGATCGACGCCGAGGTCTTCTGGCCGGGAGTCGGTACGGCGCGGGCCACCGAGCTGGTGTTGCGGCGCCTGCTCCCACTCGCGTCCAAGGGACTCGATGCGTGGGGCGTCGACACCGCCGTACGGGATCGCCTGCTGGGCATCATCGAACAGCGCTGCCTGACCAACCGGAACGGCGCGTCGTGGCAGGTCGACGAGTTTCATCGACTGTATACAAAGGGATCGCACGGCCGGAAGGACGCGTTGCGCGGGATGTTGCGCCGCTATCGCGACCACATGCACGAAAACACGCCGGTCCACGAATGGCCGATCGACTGAACCGGATTAGCGAGCTAGACAACGGTGGACAACACGCTCGGGGGAGCGCGGAACCACGGTCAGCCGGGCGGAACCGGCGATCTTGCCCAGGGCAACTGGGTGGACGAGTTCGATAACGACCCGGCCTACAGGGGTGGCGCGTTGGGTGACAGCCCTGCAAAGGTGTGGCAACCGGAAGGTTAGAGCGTCCCGCCGCGGGTAGTACTCGGGCACCGGCGTAGCGGTCGTCGCGACGGCTGCACCGGTACCGGAGTACTACCCGCTCGACGATCGGCCGACCGCGACACGCCAGCTGGCAAGTGCGACACCAGGTGGTGTTATGGCAGCGGATGCCGACTCAGGCCGGGAGCAGTATCGTTCGGAACGGGTCGACATTGACACCCGGAGGTGAGGCAGGGCGATGACGACCATCGTCGTGGGATATGTGCCGAAGGCCGAGGGCCGTGCCGCCCTCAGGCGAGCGGCCGAAGAGGCGACGCTGCGCGACGCCAAACTGGTGGTGGTGAACTCGCACCGCGGTGGTCGCACCTTCGACAGCGACGAGGCCGCGGCGAGTGATGCCGCTTTGACGGAGGTTCGGGAGCAGCTCGACTCGACCGGCGTGCCCTACGAGGTGCGGCAGCTCGTGCGTGGACTCGATCCGGCGGAGGACCTGGTGGCCGTCGCCGAGCAGGTACATGCGGAGTTCATCGTGATCGGCCTGAGGCGCCGGTCACCGGTCGGCAAGCTCATCCTCGGCAGCAACGCCCAGCGGGTGCTGCTCGATGCTCCGTGTCCGGTGCTGGCCGTCAAGGCCGAGGAAGGGGAGGAGTAGGGGTGACTTCGACACGCAGCAAGAAGCTGTGCCTCGCACAGCAGCCCGACGCCGACGAGATGCTGAGCAGGGACCCGTTCGCACTGCTGGTGGGCATGCTGCTCGACCAGCAGATCCCGATGGAGCGCGCGTTCGCGGGCCCGGTCGCGATCGCCAAGCGGATGGCCGGCCCGTTCGACCCGACCACGGTCGCACACTACGATCCCGACGCGTTCGTCGAGATCGTCGCCGGTCCGCCGGCGGTGCACCGGTTCCCGACCGCGATGGCGGCCCGGATCCAGACCCTGGCCAAACATCTCGACGAGGAGTACGGCGGTAACGCGTCGGGCCTGTGGTCCGACGTGAAGTCCGGGGACGACCTGCTGGCCAGGCTGTCGGCGCTGCCGGGGTTCGGCGCGCAGAAGGCGAAGATCTTCGTCGCGCTGCTCGGCAAGCAGCTGAAGGTCCGGCCGCGCGGCTGGCGCGAGGCCTCCGAGCCGTACGGCGAGGACGGCGCGTTCAAGTCGGTCGCGGACGTGATCGATGTCGCTTCTCTGGTGAAGGTGCGGCAGTTCAAGCAGGAGCAGCAGGTCGGCCGGCAGCGGGTGGTCGCCCGTCCGTTGCGGCAGACGAGGAACGGTTAGCACGCCGGAACACAGTGTGCAGGTAGCAGGCCTCCACCGGCCGCGTTGGTGCGCTCCGGTGGAGGCCTGAGGCCGTCTTCGGGGGGTCGCGGAACGCCTTGGCTTGGTCTGCGGATTACAATGGAGTGTTGTCGCCGCCTGACCAGCGAGCCGCCGCACACAGCCGTACCTAAAAGCATGCTGTACCAGCACAGAACGTCGTACAAAACCCTGCGTCAGACGAGAGGTATTTCGTGTCGTCCAGCTCGTCCGAGAATGTTCCCGCCGAGTCAGCCCGGGCAGCGGTCGCCGCTACCGCCCGCAGCGCGGCTCCGAGGACCAGCGCCCGAGTGACCGACCCCGCTGCCAAGAAGGCGGCGGCCGCAAAGAAGGCTGCGGTCAAGGCCGCCGGCACCAAGGAGGACGGTATCCCCGCCGCGAAGAAGGCCGCCGCCAAGAAGGCGCCCGCCAAGAAGGCAGTATCCGAGGCCGGACTGGCGATCGACCCCAAGACGGGTAAGCCGCGTGCGCTCGACGAGGTCGACGACGCCGACTTCAAGCCCGACACGGTGAAGGTCCTGGAGAAGGAGATCACCGAGGACCAGGGCTTCATCGTGTCCGAGGCCGACGAGACCGACGAGCCCGAGCAGCAGGTGATGGTCGCCGGGGCCACCGCGGACCCGGTCAAGGACTACCTGAAGCAGATCGGCAAGGTCCCGCTGCTGAACGCCGAGCAGGAGGTCGAGCTCGCGAAGCGGATCGAGGCCGGCCTGTTCGCCGAGGAGCAGATCGGCGACGAGGCGAACAAGCTCAAGGAGAAGGTCCGCGACGAGTACGAGTGGATCTCCGAGGACGGCCGCCGCGCCAAGAACCACCTGCTCGAGGCCAACCTGCGCCTGGTGGTGTCGCTGGCCAAGCGCTACACCGGCCGCGGCATGCTGTTCCTGGACCTGATCCAGGAGGGCAACCTCGGTCTGATCCGTGCGGTCGAGAAGTTCGACTACACCAAGGGCTACAAGTTCTCGACGTACGCCACCTGGTGGATCCGGCAGGCGATCACCCGCGCGATGGCCGACCAGGCCCGCACCATCCGGATCCCGGTGCACATGGTCGAGGTCATCAACAAGCTGGCCCGCGTCCAGCGCCAGATGCTGCAGGACCTGGGCCGCGAGCCCACTCCGGAGGAGCTCGCCAAGGAGCTCGACATGACCCCGGAGAAGGTCATCGAGGTGCAGAAGTACGGCCGCGAGCCGATCTCCCTGCACACTCCGCTCGGTGAGGACGGCGACTCCGAGTTCGGCGACCTGATCGAGGACTCCGAGGCGATCGTGCCGGCCGAGGCGGTCTCGTTCACGCTGCTCCAGGAGCAGCTGCACGCGGTCCTGGACACGCTGTCCGAGCGCGAGGCCGGTGTGGTCTCGATGCGGTTCGGTCTGACCGACGGCCAGCCGAAGACGCTGGACGAGATCGGCAAGGTCTACGGCGTCACCCGCGAGCGGATCCGCCAGATCGAGTCCAAGACGATGTCGAAGCTTCGGCACCCGTCGCGCTCGCAGGTTCTGCGCGACTATCTAGACTGATCGGATGGGACAGTTGATGGCCAGTGCGCTTGCGCTGGTGATCCCTGTCCTCGATACGGCATCTCTGGCCGCCGCCGTGTTCACGGCGGCGGCCTTGCTGTTGGCCGTGCTGCTGGTCGCCCGCTCCGCGGCACCGACCCCGGCACCGCTGCTCGCGCGCGCCGCCTCGGTCCGCGACCGCGCCGAGCGCACCGCGTTCCTCCGGCTCCGTGATCCGGACGCCGCCGGACGGCCGAGACCAAGAGCCCCGGGACAGTAGCGAGTTTCTCGCTACCTGATCCTTCTCACTCTTGGAGTTCGTTGTGCCTTCGTTCCTGGAGGCACCGGTTTCCGGTGCCTATTACCTGCTGTCTTCTCTCGTCTCCGTCCTGCAGCCACTGACCGGCTCCTGGGCAGCCGTCATCGCGATCGTGGCCTGCACCTTGCTGGTCCGGCTCTGTCTGCTGCCACTCAGCGTGCGTGCCCATCGCGGGCTGAAGGCCCGTGCGGCACTGATGCCGCACATGAAGAAACTCACCGAGCGCCATCGCGACAATCCGGAGCGTTTGCAGCGCGAGCTGGCCAAACTGCAGACCGAGCACGGTACGACGCTCTTCGCCGGCATGCTGCCGATGTTCGCGCAGCTGCCCTTCTTCTGGCTGATGTACACGCTGTTCTCCCGCGCGCTGGTCGGGGGTGAGACCAACCAGCTGATCAGCGGCACGTTGCTCGGCGCACCGCTCGGTCTGCACTGGCCAGTGTTCGCTGCGACCCCGGGGTTCCTGGTGCTCGCCGTACTGCTTGCTGTGGTGGCGTGGTTCTCGGCACGCCTCGCGCTGCGGCAGCTGGACGAGTCCGCCACGCCGCTGACCCGTCGGCTAGCGCGCTGGTTGCCGTACGGCACGGTGCTCACGGTGGCCTTCGTGCCGCTCGCCGCCGGGCTGTATCTGCTGACCACCACCACGTGGACCGTCGTCGAACGCACTGTCCTGCAACGCTGACCTGTTGCACGAATGGCCAGCCCGGAGTGCATTTGGTTGCCTAGGGCCACCGTCAGCGCAACACTGCGAAAATGGGATCGAACCGCCTGTACGACGCCACGCTGCGAGCCGACATCCCGGGTCCGTCGGGGTCGGCACACCTGAACAACCTCCGCTTCTGGATGGGCCAGGTCGATTACTCGCGGACGCGGCTGGCGTCGTACGGCGATGTCCCGGTCGTCGGTGTGACGCTGGGCAACGCCTCGATCGTCGCCGTCCGGGGGAGCGCGGTGACCAAGCAGGTGCTCGGCGACGTCACCACGTTCGAGCATCTGAGTGACGGTCCACTCGCGCTCCCGACCGGGCAGCCGTACTCGACGCTGTTCGACGCGACCGCGACCCTGAACGGTCCGCGGCACGTCCGATCCCGCAAACTGCTGATGCCGATCATGCATCGGTCGGCCCTGCACAGCTACGAGAAGGTCTTCATCCGGAACTTCGAGCGGTCCCGGTTCGCCCGGCCGACGGGTGAGACCTTCGATCTGGTCGCCGAGCTCGACCGGCTGACGAACGCGAACATGCTCGCCTGCCTGATCGGCCTCGACGACGCGAACGCCGAGCTGAGTGAGCGCGTCACCCAGTTGCTCGTGACGACGATGGATCCGCGGGTGTTCCTGTTCAAGTTCGGCCGGCGGACGCCGTACGGGCGTTGGTTGCGGTTGGTCGAAGATGTGCACCGCGACGTGTCCGCGCTGATCGACGCCAACCGCGACGAGGAGCCGCGGGCGGACGCACTCTCGATCCTGTGTCACGCCACCGAGGAGGACGGCCGTCGGCTCTCGACGAGCGAGATCATCGGCGAGTTGCACGGCATGCTCGCTTCCGGCTATCTGACGACGTCGGTGACGATGGCGTGGTCGTTGATCGCCCTCGCCGGTGGGCACGCCCAGGACGAGCTGGGCTCGGTGATCAAGGAGACGCAGCGCCTGATGCCGACGGTGCCGATGTCGCTACCCCGGCGGGTCGTGCGCGACGTCGATATCCAAGGCACCTGGATCCCACGCGGAGCCCTGCTGTTCCTGTCCACCTATCTCGAGCACCGCGATCCACAGGTCTTCGATCGGCCCCACGAGTTCGACCCGAGCCGCTGGGCGACTGTGAAGCCGACCCCGTTCGAGTTCTTCCCGTACGGCGCCGGAGCCCGCCGCTGCCTGGGCGCAGCGTTCGCCGAGATGCAGATCCGTACGACGTTCGAGCTGCTGCTGGAGACCGGCGTACCGGAGCTCCTCACCGACCACCTGCGGCATCACATGACCGGTGGAGTCGTCGCCGCGCCCCGAGGGCCGGTCCTGATGCGCATGCAGCCGCTCGGATCTGCCGTGCGGGACTCGACCGCGCCCCTCGAACGCTTCTGGCAGAACCTCAAGCCTTGAGGAGGCGGGCCTCGAGGCCGTCGAGGACGCAGGCCAGGCCGTAGTCGAAGACCTCGTCGCCGTTGTCGGCGGCCGAGCTGCTCGTGTACTCGGCGTACAAGGCCTTGAGGCGCGGGTAGGGCTCGGCGGCTTGTTCGGCGGCGGGCCAGACCTTGGCCATCCACTCCTGCTCGGACAGGCCGCTGCGCTTCATCTTGCTGATCGTCGCGGCCTCGGTCGCGGCCAGGCCGACGACGTGGCTGAGCACGGTGGTCGAGGCGTGATTCGCCTCCCGGAGCCCGAAGCCGGCGGCCTGGTAGAGGCCGAGCGTGCGGTCCGAGGAGGCGAGCATGTTCGGGCCGAGCAGGGTGACGCCGACATCGGCCAGCGTCGAGCCCAGCCACGGATGCCGCAGGATCGTGTTCCGGAAGTTCTGCGCGAAGACGGTCACGGCGGCGCGCCACTCGTCCGGCGAGGAGATCTCCGGTACGTCGATCTCGCCGTACACGTGGTCGACGACGAGCTCGATCAGCTCGTCCTTGTTCGCGACGTGCCAGTAGACCGCGGTGGCGACCGCGCCCAGCTCGGCGCCGAGTTTGCGCATGGTGAGCGCCTCGATGCCGTTGGCGTCGAGCAGTTTGATCGCCGCGGCGACGATCTGCTCCTGGCTGAGCGCGGGCTGCTCGCGCCGCCGGTTGCGCTTGGGCCGGGTCCAGACCGATGGGTATTCCTCGCTCGCCATACCGGCAGCCTACCGGATGAGTTGAACGTTGTGCAGGACTTGACCGCTGTTCAAGTTGTCCTGCACACTGTTCAAGCAACTTGCACACCGTTCAACAAACATTCTGAGGAGGTGCGTGATGACTGCTCGTCATCCGCGTCGGTGGCTGATTCTGATCGTGCTCTGCCTGAGCACCCTGGTGCTGGTGCTGGACAACGGTGTGCTGAACGTGGCCATCCCGGTCCTGACCGAGGACCTGGGGGCGACCGCCCAGGAGATCCAGTGGATCGTCGCCAGCTACATCCTGGTCTTCGCCGGCCTGTTGCTCACCGCCGGCAGCCTCTCCGACCGCTACGGCCGGAAGAAAGTGATGATCATCGGGCTGGCGATCTTCGGTGTCGCCTCGCTGGTGGCGACGTACGCCGGAAGTCCGGAGCTACTGATCGCCGGGCGGGTCCTGATGGGGATCGGGGGAGCGGTCGTGATGCCCAGCACGCTGTCGGTGCTGATCACCGTCTTCGACGACGAGGAACGCCGCAAGGCGATGTCGATCTGGAGCTCGGTGCTGATGGTCGGTCTGATCGGCGGCCCGGTCCTCGGTGGTGCACTGATCGCGAAGTTCTGGTGGGGTTCGGTCTTCCTGATCAACGTGCCGGTGGTTGTCGTGGCGATCACGGCCGCGGTCATCTGGATGCCGGAGTCGAAGGGCCCGTGGCGCAAGCCGGACCCGGTCGGCGCGGTGCTGTCGATGATCGGTCTCGTGTCGCTGGTCTGGGTGATCATCGAGCTGCCGGAGCGTGGCGTGTCGTGGCCGATGGCGATCCTCGCGGTAGCCGGCCTGGTCGCCTTCGTCGTCTGGGAGCTTCGTACGCCGGTGCCGATGGTTCCGCTGCAGCTCTTCCGGGACCGCAACTTCAGCGGCGGCAGCCTGTCGCTCGTGCTGCTGCAGATCGCGAACGGCGGCCTGATCCTCGCGCTGACGCAGTACCTGCAGTTCGTCCTCGGCTACTCGCCGACTCGCGCCGGGCTGGCCCTGGTCCCGATGGCGGTCGCGGTGATCCTGGTCAACGGCATCGGCGCCACGCTCGGCCAGAAGATCGGCAACCGCCCGCTGACGGTGATCGGTCTGCTGGTCCTCGCCGCCGGTTTCGGTGTGATGGCGACCCTGCGCGCCGACGACGGCTTCGGGATGGTCACGCTCGCTCTGGGTGTCTTCGGGATCGGCGCTGGTCTGGCACAGCCTGCCGCGACCGCAGCGTTGATGGGTGCGGTGCCTGCCGAGCACGCTGGTGTCGGCTCGGCGCTGAACGACACCGTCCAGCAGGCCGGTGCTGCGCTCGGGATCGCGATCCTCGGCAGCGCGCTCGCCGGCACCTTCACCTCGTCCATGCCGGACTCGACCCCCGAGGCGGCCCGCGGGTCGATCGGCGAAGCGCTCGGGGTCGCCGCGAGCACGGGTGACGGTCAGCTGGCGCAGCTCGCCAAGATCACGTTCGCCGAGGCCATGTCCGGCACCTTCGTCGCCAGTGCGATCGCGGTGGCCGGCTCTGCCCTCCTCGCCTTCCTCCTCCTCCGTGACAAGAAGCCGGCTGTCGACCAGGTCGACGCCACCTCCGTTCTCACTCACTGAAAGGGTTCCGCCTGATGATCGACGTACAAGCTGCTGAAGCTCTGCTCCGCCACAACCGTTCGAAGCTGGTTGATGCGGGACGCATCAGCCCGATGTGGAGCGACGACGGCGCGCGCTTCAGCTACCAGGTCACTCGCTCGGGGTCCGACCGCACCTACCTGGTCGACCCTGCTGCCGGCACACGTTCGGAGGTCGAGTCGCTCCCGACACCGCCTGGCACCGGGGACTTCCTGGCTGTGGTGTCGCCGGACGGGAAGTACGAGGTGTTCCGCAACGGTCCGGATCTGTGGCTGCGCACGGTTTCTGACGGGTCCGAGCGGGCGTTGACGACGGATGGCTCAGCCGACAACGACTACGGGACCAGCCCGTTCGCGATCAAGATGCTGCTGGGCAAGCTGGGGCTGCCGCATCTCCCGCCGGCGGTGGCGTGGTCGGCGGACTCGCGCCGGATCCTGACCCATCAGCTGGACAGTCGGCTGGTCCGGGAGGCGCAGCTGATCGACGTGTTGCCGGACGACGGTGGTGCGCCGGAGTTGCTGACCCAGCGGTACGCGTACCCGGGTGACGAACACGTGCCGCTGGCGCAGTTCGTCGTACTGGATGTCGAGACGGGCGCCGCCGTACGGGCGCAGGGTGAGCCGTTCGTGCTGCCCTTGCTCTCACCGATCTCGCGGAAGTGGGCGTGGTGGTCGGGGGACGTTGTTTACTTCCTTGACCAGCCACGGGATCAGCGCACGTTGGAGCTCAAGCGCTTGGACCCGGCCACCGGTGAGATCCAGGTGGTGGTGTCGGAGTCCGCGCCGACTCGGGTCGAGCCGAATCAGTTCATGGAGCTGCCCGCGATCACCCGGGTGTGTGGGGACGAGGTGCTCTGGTTCTCGCAGCGGGACGGCTGGCCGCATCTCTATCGGTACGACGTCCACAGTGGCGAGCTGCTGGGACAGGTGACCTCGGGGGAGTGGTGTGTCCGGCAGGTCCTGCACGTGGATCTCGCTGAGCGAGTCGTCTACTTCACTGCCGCGGGACTCGTGCCCGGGAGCCCACTGCGTCGTACGGTCTGCCGGATCGGCTTGGACGGCAGCGGGTTCGCACGGATCACCAACGACGACCTGGATCACGAGGTCGCGGTTCCGCCGAACGGCGGCTACTTCGTGGACAGCGCGTCGACGGTCGGCCTGGCGCCGGTGCACTCGGTCCGATCGTGGAGTGGCGCGCTGCTGGTCGAGTTGGAGGCGGCCGACAGTACGGCGTTGATGGCGACCGGCTGGCGGCCGCCGGAGGAGTTCCGGGTACTCGCCGCCGACGGGGTCACCGAGCTGTTCGGGCTGCTGTACAAGCCGCACGACTTCGACCCGGCGGTCAGCTACCCGATCCTGGATCACCCGTACCCGGGACCACAGATCAACCGTGTCAGTCCGACTTTCGATCCCGGTCTGTACGGCGCGGATGCGGATCCGATGGCGGCACTCGGGTTCGTGGTCGTGGTGATGGACGGGCGTGGCGTGCCGGGTCGCGACAAGGCGTTCCACGACGCGTCGTACGGGAACTACAACGCCGGCATCGACGACCACGTCACCGCGATCCGGCAGCTGGCCGAGACCCGGCCCTGGATGGACCTGGATCGGGTCGGCATCTTCGGTACGTCGGGTGGTGCCTACGCGACCGTGCGGGCGATGGGTGAGTTCCCCGAGTTCTTCAAGGTGGGCGTGGCGGAGTCGGGCAACTTCGACAACCGCTACTACCTGCAGGCCTTCGGTGACACGTACGCCACCGCGGACGCCTCGCTACTCGACTACGCCGACCAGCTCGAGGGCAAGCTCCTGCTCATGCACGGCGGCCTCGACGACAACGTGCACCCGCATCACACCCTCCGGTTGACCGAGCGATTGATTGCCGCTGGCAAGGACTTCGACCTGCTCATCGTCCCGCGGGCCGAACACCTCATGATCGGTTACGAGCACTACGTGGTTCGCCGCCGCTGGAATTACCTCCTGCAACACCTGGCCGGCGTCACGCCCCCGCCGTACCAACTGAAGCCGGCCGTCCTGGACCTATCCTTCCTCTCAAAGCTCACTGGTTGAGATGCACCGATTCCTTTTGGGGGTTGGTGGAGTCTGAGGGGTACCAGTAGGAGGAGGGGTTTGTGGGCTTCGACGAAGAATTCGATGCGCTGCGCAGGGGGTTGCTCGCGCACTGCTACCGGATGCTCGGCTCGCATCACGACGCCGAGGACGTCGTCCAGGAGGTCTATCTCCGGGCCCGCAAAGGCCTTGCTGCGTTCGAAGGCCGGTCGTCGGTGAAGACGTGGCTGTACCGCATCGCTACGAACGCGAGCCTGACCGCGCTCAACCACGGAAGCCGCCGGGTCATCCCGTCCGGACTCGGTGCGCCGTCCGATGATCCGGACACGCACGACGTCGAACAACTGACGACCCCCTGGCTCGAGCCACTGCCTGACGCGGCACTGGCTCGGGCCGGGGTGAGCGATCCGGTCCACGTCGTACTGGAGCAGGAATCGGTGCGGCTCGCATTCGTGGCGGCACTGCAGCACCTCGCGCCTCGCCAGCGCGCGGTGCTCCTGCTGCACGAGGTGTCGGCGTGGAAGGTTCAGGAGATTGCCGAGGCGCTCGAGATCAGTGTCCCGGCAGTGAAGAGCCTGCTGCAGCGGGCGCGCAGTCGGCTCGAGGAAGTCAGACCCGCCCCGGCCGATCCGCCTGCGTCGGCCGAGGTCGAACGTGAGCTGCTCGATCGCTGGATCCGCGCCTTCGAAACGACCGACATCGCTGCCATCGAGAAGCTGGTGCACGACGACTTCGCCATTGAGGCGACCGGGCACCGCACCTGGTTCCGCGGCATCGCGGTCTGTCTGCCGTTCGTCGAACGGCAACTGTTGCAGAGTCCGGGCGAGCTGCGACTGCGCGCGACCCGGGCCAACGGGCAACCGGCGGCCGCGAGTTACCGGCGAGACGCCTCCGGCCACTACCGAGCGACGCACCTCGTCGTACTGACTGTCGTCGGCGATCGGATCGCCAGGTCGACCAACTTTCCGGGCGCCGACCATGTGGTGGCGGCCGGACTGCCAGCCGTTCTGCCTGGGTAGCGATGCGATCGGCACTTTCACGAGGTCTGCATCCGTGACAGCTGTGGATCGACCATCGATGGGAAGACATCATGAAAGCCGAAACCCTCCGCGCACTGCACGTGCCGGGTAAGCCGTTGATCGTTCCCAATGCCTGGGATGCCGCGTCCGCGCGGATGGTCGAGGAAGCAGGCTTCCCGGCGGTCGCGACCAGCAGCTTCGCAATGGCCACCATCCACGGGTACGGCGATGGCGAGCTGATGCCGGTCGCTGACGTACTGGCGGCCGTCGCTCACATCACCCGGGCGGTCGACATCCCGGTCACGGTCGACTTCGAGCGCGGCTACGGACTCGATCCGGCCGAGTTGGTCAAGCGGTTCCTCGACACCGGTGCGGTCGGTCTGAACCTTGAGGACTCCGACCCGCGCACCGGCTCGATGATCGAGGCGGGCGAACAGGCCGACTTCCTGGCGGCGGTCCGGGCCGCGGCGCAGAGCAACCTGGTGATCAACGCGCGGACCGACTCGTTCCTGCGCAACGCTGGGTCGGCCGCGGCTCAGCTCGAGGCCTCGGTGGAGCGCGGCAACCGGTATCTAGCGGCCGGCGCAGACTGCGTCTACCCGATCGGAACCGGTGATGCTGAGGTCATCCGGGCGTTGACCGAGCGGATCGATGGCCCGGTCAATGTCGCGTTCGGGGGAGGGGAGCGGCCGGTGGGCGAGTTCGCCGCGTTGGGAGTTGCCCGGGTCAGCTTCGGCCCGATGCTGCAGCGCCAGCTGTACGCCCGCTTCGCCTCGGTCATGCTGCCCGCGCTGACTGCCGGAACCAACCCCTTCGTGTCGTAATGCTGTAGCGGGCTGAGGAACTGGGGTTGTGCTTTACTGACTGCTGGTGCGATTCCAAGGTGTGATGGCAGGAGCGATCCCGGGCCCATCGCCTCCGTCGATCCGGCGGAGCAATCCGGCCGAGGCCGGAGCCACGCGGTGATACTCCGCTCGTGCTCGGACCCGGCCGGGTCCCTGGTTGAATCTCACCAGAGGTAGCAACCTATGTTCACAGGCAGCATTGAGCACACCGCCACCGTCTCCGAGGTCGGCGAAGACTTTCTCCGGATCACACTCGACCCGGACCTCCGGCCGGCCGTCGGCGGGGCGGTCTGCCTCGACGGCGTCCGGCTGACGATGCAATCGGCCGCACCTGGAGAGGCGATCGCGGCTGTCACCGACGAGACCCGCCGCCGTACGACGTTGGATCGGATCGCGGCCGGCAGTTCGGTTCATGTCGAGCTGCCGCTCGCGATCGGTGACCGGATCGACGGTCACCTGGTCCAGGGGCACGTCGACGGTGTCGGCAAAGTGCTCCGGGTCGACGACGAGCCGACCGGGCGGCGGATCTGGATCAAGCCGGGCGAGCGGCTGCTGGCACGGCTGGTCGCGAAGTCCTCGGTCGCGCTGAATGGGGTCAGCCTGACGGTGGCGGAGGTACTCAAGGACCGGTTCTCGGTGGTCCTGGTTCCGCACACCCTGCGGCGGACGAACCTCGGCACTCTGGTCGCCGGGGACAGAGTCAACCTGGAGAGCGACCTGCTCACGCGGATGGCTCGCGACGGCCAGGGACCCGCACTGCTCAGGGCGGTGTCGCAGCTGCCTTGGGTCGGTTATCTCAGCGGATCGGCCGGCGTGCAGAAGGCGGTCGCGCAGATTGCCGCCGGCGGTGGCGTCGTCGTGTGGGATCCGAAGCTGGAAGGCGAGGGTGATGTCGTCTTCGCGGGGGAGCGGTTCCGGCCGCAGTCGATGACCTTCCTGCTCACCCAGGTCTGTGGGCACACGACGATCCCTTGCGCAGCGGAGGTGCTGGAGCGCCTGGAGATTCCGCGGATGCCTGGGGAGGGAGACAGGCAGGGTACGGCGATGCACGTGCCGGTGGATCTCGCGGCGGAGGCCGGGACCGGGGTGAGCGCCGTGGAACGTGCAGCGACGATTCGGCGGCTGGCCGCGGCGGACGCCGTACCGGGTGATTTTTTGCGGCCTGGACATGTGTTCCCGCTGGCTGCGCGGCCGGGGTTGCTGGCTGAGCGGAAGGGGCATACCGAGGCGACGGTCGCGTTGTGCACGGCTGCTGGGCTGGCGCCGGTCGGGGTGTGCTGTGAGGTGATGCGACCCGACGGCGTGATGGCTGATGCCGTGGACCTGGAGCAGTTCGCGCTGCGCTGGGAACTGCCGATGATCGGCGTCGACGACCTGGCCCGATGGTTGTGATGAAGGGCACCGAGCTGTACGACGATCCTCAGTTCCTCGCGGGGTATCGGCAACTGCGGCGGGAGCGGCTCGGGGTGAACGACGACCTGGAGATTCCGGCGCTGATGGCGTTGCTTCCGCCGGCCGGGGGACTGCGGGTACTGGATCTGGGCTGCGGTGAGGGTGGGTTGGCCGAGCGGCTGGCAGTGGGCGGTGCTGTCGAGGTGCTGGCGCTCGATGCCTCGGCGGCGATGCTGGCGAACGCGGTGCAGCATCCGCGGATTCGCTACCAGCGCTCGGATATCGCCGTACTGTCGGTGCTGCCGGAATCGTTCGACCTGGTGGTGAGCAGTCTGGCGCTGCACTACCTGGAGGATTTCGACGGACTGGTCGCCCGGATCAGACGCTGGCTGTCGCCTGGTGGGAAGTTCGTGTTCTCGATCGAGCATCCGGTGGTCACGGCGCCGCTGCACGCCCGCGACGACGGACTGGACAGCTACGCCGATGAGGGCCCACGGCAACGAACCTGGTTCGTCGACGACGTGGTGAAATACCACCGGACTGCCTCGTCGGTACTGGGCGCGTTACTGCGGCACGGATTTCAGCTGGATGCCGTGGACGAGCCCCAGCCCTCACCGGAACAAGTCCGGGCGAGTCCCCGTCTGGCGATCCATCGCGAGCGACCACCGCTGCTGCTGGTCGCAGCCAGCCTGTAGCCGCGGGCGATGGGACACTGATGTCATCTGCAATCGACCTTGCACAAGAGGTCTTGTCTAACCGCTAGGAGCGCACCCTCTCTTCGCAGGGAAAGCTGAACCGCTTCTACTAGGCGAGCAGGGAGGTGGTGATGGCGTCGGCGTTTTCGTCGAGCCAGTGCTGGCGGTGGTTGATGACGGTGCCGACGCCCTCGTCCCACATGCGGGCCCAGCCGCCGCCTTGGGTTTCGGCTCGGTACTTCATGGTGTGCCAGGCTCGTTCGTTGAGGCCTACGGCCAGGGGCATGAGGCGGTGGCGGTTCGCCTCGGAGAGGCCGTAGGCGTCGGCGATCAGGCGGGCGCGGCGCGGGCGGTCGAGGCCGCGGAGATGCGGATCGAGGTCCTCGTCGGCGCCGAAGGGGGCCCACCAGAGCATCAGGTTGACGACCTCGCGGACGCGGCTGACCGGGCGGGCCATGTCGAAGTCGATCAGGGCATGGGCGCGGCCGTCGCGGAAGACGAGGTTCTCCGGGGTGATGTCCTGGTGGCCGATGAGCTCGGGCGGATCGTTCAGGTCCGGTAGGTGCGGCGGCTCGATGGGGGCCGGGATGTTGTCGGGGATACCGAAGGATTCGGCGGCGTCGTTGTAGGCGCGGACGAGCTGGGCGACCGAGATCATCCGGTCCTCGTCGGCGAGCCAGGCCGGCCGCGGGCGACCGGCGACTTCGCCCTCGATGTAGGTGAGGACCTCGCGGCCGGCCGAGTCGAGGCCGAGATAGCGCGGAGCGCCGGTGAAGCCGACCGACTCGAGGTGGCGGAGGAGCGCGCGGACCATCTCGGCGCGCTCGCCGGGCGGCCGCCGTACCGTGCTGCCGACCCGGACCAGGCCCACGGTGACGTCTCCGCCGATCAGCGGGATCTCTTCAGCGTCGTCGTCGAACACGAAATGCCCTCATTCCACTGGATGAAACGTTTGTCCGCACAAAATCGGCGTGCACGATAACGTGCGACGATCCGCGACGAGAACGGAGCACGCAGTGACCGCCACCTCTGTGAAGGCGCCACCGGGCGCGACGCGCAGGCGTTACTTGATCCTAGGTCTCGCCTTCATCGGGTTGTCACTCAACTATCTCGACCGGGCCAATCTGAGTGTCGCGCTCCCGTTCATCGAGGAGGACCTTCACCTCGATCTGTCGAACGCGGAGAAGGGGCTGATCCTCGGCGCGTTCTTCTGGGCGTACGACGGCGCGATGCTCGCCGCAGGGTGGATGGCGGATCGCTACGGGTCGCGGAAGGCGTTCACGTTCGCCGCGTTGTGGTGGAGCGTGGTCACCGCGCTGACGCCGCTGGCGCGTGGGTTCTGGTCGCTGTTCGCGTTCCGGTTCGCGCTCGGAGCCGGCGAAGCACCGGCGTACCCGAGTGCGACCAAGGCGGCCTCACGCTGGTTCCCGCGGCATGAGCGGGCGTTCGCGACCGCGGTGATCGACTCGGGATCGCGGGTCGGCACGGTGTTGTCGCTGCCGGTCGTGACGGCGCTGATCGCCTTGGTGAGCTGGCATTTCTCGTTCGTCGTGCTCGGTGTGATCGGCATCATGTGGGCCGCGGTCTGGTACTGGTACTACCGCGACCCGCGCGAGCATTCCGGCGCCAACGACCTCGAGCGCGAGTACATCGTGGCGAACGGCGCACGCCTGGAGGAGACCGATGACGAGACTGCGGCTCAGGTTCGCTGGCGGGACCTGTTCCGGTACCGGACGATCCGCGGCATGATGCTCGGCTTCTTCTGCCTGAACTTCGTCATCTACTTCTTCCTCACCTGGTTCCCGTCGTACCTGAAGGACGCCCGGCAGCTCGACCTCGCCCAGCTGGGCACGCTCGGCACCCTCCCCGGTATCACCGCGATCGCCGGCGGCTGGATCGCCGGCATCGTCGCCGACCGGCGGATCCGCGCGGGCGCCGATGTGACCCGGGTGCGGAAGACGGTGATGGTGGGCGGCCTGCTCGGTGGTGCGGCGATCGTCTTCGCGGCTCCGGCGAAGTCGGTGTACGTCGCACTACTGTTCCTGGCGATCTCGTACGCGAGCCTGGCGATCGCGGCAACGGGAATCTGGTCCCTCCCGGGTGATGTGGCGCCGAGCTCACGGCACGTCGCGTCCATCGGCGGCATCCAGAACTTCGCCTCGAACATCGCGGGCATCATCAGCCCGTTCGTCTTCGGTCTCCTGCTCGACCTGTACGACGGCAACTATCTCCCGTCGTTCCTGGTCGCCGGCGTGGTCGCGGTGATCGGTGCCCTGACCTACGCGTTCATCGTCGGCCGAGCCGAACCGCTCCCGGCGCTCGACAGATGACCTGTTCACCTGCAGGTCATCCGGTCAGCAGAATGTAGAGCCATGAACACCCCTGATCTGGTTCAAGAGCTCGGCTTCCGTGTTCTCGACGAGGAAGACGATGATCCTGTCCTGCTCCGCGCCGACGGTACGCCGGTGGACACCTGGCGCGAGGGATATCCGTACAGCGAGCGGCTGTCGCGGGAGGTCTACGACCGGGACAAGCGGCTGCTCCAGATCGAGCTGCTCAAACTGCAGTACTGGGTGAAGCGGTCGAAGCAGAAGCTGGTGATCGTGTTCGAGGGCCGCGACGCTGCCGGTAAGGGCGGCACGATCAAGCGCTTCATGGAGCACCTGAACCCGCGTGGCGCGCGGATCGTCGCGCTGGAGAAGCCGACCGAGCGCGAGCAGACCCAGTGGTACTTCCAGCGGTACGTCGAGCATCTGCCCGCGGCCGGTGAGATGGTCCTGTTCGACCGGTCCTGGTACAACCGTGCCTGTGTCGAGCGGGTGATGGGCTACTGCACGGATGAGCAGTACGAGGAGTTCATGCGGCAGGCGCCCGAGTTCGAGCGGATGCTCGTCCGGTCCGACACGCTGCTGGTGAAGCTGTGGTTCTCGGTGTCGCAGGCCGAGCAGCAGACCCGCTTCACGATCCGGCAGATCGACCCGGTCCGGCAATGGAAGCTGTCGCCGACCGACCTCGCCTCGCTGAACAAGTGGGCCGACTACACCGAGGCGAAGGAGGCGATGTTCCACTACACCGACACGCCTCACGCTCCCTGGACCGTTGTGAAGAGCAACGACAAGAAGCGGGCCCGCCTGGAGGCCATGCGGCACGTCCTGAGTCTCTACGAGTACACGAACAAGGACCACGAGCTGGTCGCGGGCCCGGACCCCAAACTCCTCGGCCCCGCCGCCCAGGTCCTCGAACACGGCGAGTCAGCGAACCGAACCTTCCCGATCCTCTGACCCGCCGTACAGGTCACGCTGGTTCGGTGTGCTTGAGGATCGCCGGTACGACGGTCTCCCAGGTGTGCCGGGGGAACACCTCATGGCCGGTCTGTTCCAGCGGAAGGAAATCGGCGCCGGTGATCTCGGCCGCGAGCGCGCGGCCGTGGCCGATGGGGAACATCGGGTCGTCGGTGCCGTGGAACACCAGCGCCGGGACGCGCAGTCCGGCCAGCCGCTCGCGCCACGGATCGCCTGCGCTGATGAGGAACGGGTTGTTCAGCTGGGCGGCGATGTTGACAGTCCGGTCGACGATCCGCCCGGCCAGCTCGCGCATACCGTTGTCGTCGAAGCGGGCCGAGTAGGGACGCTCGGCCTCGACCAGGTAGTCGATGACCGCCGCCCGGTCGGTCCAGTTGGGCTGAGGCGGCTCGTTGGCGAACAGCTCCTGGATCTCGTCCGACGGCGCGGGCAGGTCGGTGTTCCAATGCCCGGGCCCGCCGGGAGTGGCCGACGCGAGCGTCACCGAGAGCACTCGGTCAGCGTGGTCCAAGGCCAACAGCTGAGCCACGCCAGCTCCCTGCGACATCCCCACGACGTGGGCAGCCGGAATGCCGAGCGCCTCGAGCACTCCGGCGGCGTCCGCAGCCAGATCGCTCAGCCCGTACGTCGGCGCTCCGACCGGGTAGCTGGTTGAGCGGCCGGCGTCTCGACTGTCGTAGCGGATCACGTACCGGCCGACGGCCACCAGTTGGCCGATGAACTCATCATCCCAGTTGAGTAGGGAGTGTCCCGCTCCGTGCAGCAGCAGGATGGCCGGTTCGGCGGGATCGCCGTACGACTGCACACACAGCTCCGCGTCGTTGACCTTGATGAACTGCTCGGTGGTCGACATCAGTTTCCTCCAGCTAGTTGGTTGGTGCGGTTGCGCAGTGATGGGGCGATCAGGCGTTGGGCGATGAAGAGTGCGATTCCGAGCGCCGAGCTGGCCATCCAGAGGGTGGTTCGGCCGGCGTGGTCGAGGACGGTGGTGCCGAGGAGCGGTGCGAGTACGGCGCCGAGGCTCCAGGTGGTGGAGGCGATGCCCATGTATCGGCCACGAAGGTCGGCCGGTGCGATCCCGGCGAAGGTGGCGCCGAACAGGACCGAGACGCCGATCTGGCCGAGCGTCCACACGATGATCGCGGCTGCGTAGGCGACGTTTCCGTGGACGACGGCGGAGAGTCCGCCGCCGACGCCGGCCAGCAGCATCGAGACGGCCAGGACTGAGGCGGTGTCGCGGCCGTCGAGTAACCGGACGGCGATCGGCTGGACCACGACGATGGCGATGCCGTTGAGGGCGAGCACCATCGAGAAGGTTCCGGGACCGAGACCGTCGCCGGTCATCACGAGCGGCAGGGTCGAGAACACCTGCAGGAACACCGTGAAGTAGACGATGTGGATCGCCACCATCGAGAGCATCACCCGATCGCGGAGGATGACGGGCAGCAGTGCGCGCCGGGTCGTTTCCGCCGTCGCCGGTCGGGTCTCGGGGATGCAGCGCCACACGATCAGCGCCGCTACGACGGCAGCCGCGGCATTGATCCAGAACAGAACGCCGTACCCCTGGCGGACCAGGACACCGGCAGCGACGGTCGAGACCGTGTAGCCGACGTTGGCGGCCCAGAAGAGCAGGCCGAACGCGCGGATCCGGTCGTTTGCAGGGAGGTCTGCGAGGGCGGCCGATCCGACCGGGCGGTACAGCTCGGCCATCAGGCCGACGCCGAGGGCGGCTGAGGCGATCGCGGGCAGTGTGGTGGCCGCGCCCAGGGCGATCAGCGCGACGGCTGTGCCGAGGAATCCGATCAGCATGGTCCGGCGACGGCCGATGCGGTCGCTCAACCAGCCGCCGAGCAACTGCGATCCGATGTCACCGACGCCGACCGCTGCAAGCACCGCCCCGGCTGTCGTCGCGGACAGGCCGCGCTCCTGGGTCAGGTAGAGCACCAGGAACGATCGCGCGACGCCACCGGCCCGGCTCACGAAGTGGGTCGCCGTAAGCGCCCACACCAGGCTCGACAGCCGCGATCGGGTCCGGCCGATGGTCGTGGTGGGTGCTGCGCTCAGCGTCGTCATGTCTTCGACGGTAGAGAAATTTGTACATCGTGAAAAGCGATTGTTTCCGATCATGACGATCGCTTGTGGCTATACTCACCGCCATGGTCGAGGTAGAGCTACGGCATCTGGGGACGATGGTCGCCATCGTCGAGGAGGGCACGTTCGGCCGGGCTGCGGTCCGCCTCGGCTATACCCAGTCGACGATCAGCCAGCAGATCGCCGCGTTGGAGAGGTCGGTCGGGGGAGCGGTGTTCGATCGGCCGGGTGGTCCGCGGCCCGTTCGGCTCACGCCACTCGGTGTCGTGGTTCTGGAGCAGGGACGCGAACTGCTGGCCAAGGCCGAGGCGTTGTCCGAGGCCGTCGGCCGGTTCAAGGCCGGCGGCGGCCGGATCGACATCGGCACCTTCCAGAGCGTGTCCCACGTGATCCTGCCCGCGCTCATCCGCCGGCTCCGGGACGAGCAGCCCGACTGTGACATCAGACTGTCGGACATGCCGGCTGACGATCCACAGGTCGGCAACCTCGATCTGGTCTTCTTCGACCGGCCGCTGGACGGCGACGTCGTACAGACCAGGCTGATCGACGACGTCTACTTCCTGGTTGCCAGGGCCGGCGACCTACCGGAGGGCCCGGCGTCGCTGAAGGTCCTCGATGGCCGGCCGATGGTGGGCTGTCATGAGTCGTGTGACCAGTTGTGGATGGCGCCGGCGAACGAGGCCGATGCGCATCCGGAGATCGCGTTCCGCTCGCCGGGTAACGCGACGATCCTGTCGATGGTGCGAGCCGGGCTCGGCTGGGCGGTGCTGCCTTGGCTCGCTGTGTACGGGTCCGAGGTTCCATCCGACGAGCGGCTGGCGATACACCCGCTGCAACCCGCGCCGACCCGTGGCATCTACCTGCACTGGCCGGACACGGAGTCGCAGTCCCCGCTGGCCGCCCGGGCGATCGAGATCGCCACGGAGATCGCGGCCGAGATCACTGCGGCTGGCGCGGCAGTGGGAGCAGCACGGTGAACGTCGCGCCGTGCGGCTGAGTGTCGTTAACGATCACCCGGCCGGCGTGCGCGGCGACCAGAGCAGCCACGATCGACAGTCCGAGTCCGGAGCCTCCCGTCGTACGGGTGCGTGCTGAGTCTGCTCGGTAGAACCGCTCGAACACGCGTGCTTTCTGCTCGTCGGACAGACCAGGACCTGAGTCGCTGACCTCCAGTACGGCGTCGCGCCCGCGCGTCCCGACCGACACGAGGATCGGCGCATCGACCGGGGTGTGGTGGAGCGCGTTGCTGATCAGGTTGCCGAGGACCTGGCGGAGTCGTGCCTCGTCGCCTTGTACGACGGGGGCTTCGGAGTCGGGGAGGATCTTCAGCGAGATGTTCCGTTCGGGCTGAACGGCCTGGGCGTTGTGCAAGGCGTCGGCGGCGACGGGGAGCAGGTCGACCGCCTCCATCCGGAGTGGCCGCTGCTGGTCGAGGCGGGCGAGCAGGAGCAGGTCGTCGACGAGCAGGCCCATCCGCTTGGCCTCGTCCTCGATCCGTTTCATCACGTCCGGTTCGGCCACACCACGCTGTCTGCTGAGCTCGGCGAATCCGCGGATCGAGGTCAGGGGAGTGCGCAGCTCGTGGGAAGCGTCCGCAACGAACCGCCGCATCCGATCCTCGGACTGCCGGGCCGCGTACTCCGAAGCAGTCCGCTGGGCGAAGGCATTCTCGATCTGGCCGAGCATCTGATTGAGTGCGTAGGACAGCCGGCCTACCTCGGTGCGCGGATCGCGGTCGGGAATCCGCCGGCTGAGGTCACCACCGGCGATCGCGATCGCAGTGTGCTCGACATCCTCCAGTCCGCGCAGACTCCGCCGTACAACGTAGGTCCCGACCCCTGCAAGCAACACCAGCAGGATGAACCCGGCCGCCGCCTGCACGCCGACCAACCGCTGCACGGTTCGGCTAACGTCGTGCAGGCTCTGAGCGACCATGACGGAGCCACCACCGCGCTCCAGTGGTACGGCGATCACACGCCAGGTTTCGCCGCCTGATACTGCGCTGACGTTGAAGACCCGCCCATTGCGCGCCTGAACCTGGTCGAGGGTGAGCGACGGGAGATCGGGCAGTGGCTCGCCGTCGACAAGCTGCGCACCGAAGGCGCCGTCGCTGTAGCCGCTGGGGTCACTGATCTTGAGAACGAACTGGCTCGGAACCGGCCGTCGTGGTCCACCAGCGCCGGGCGGTCCGGGCCGCCGGTCGGGTGAGATGTGAGATATCTGGTCCGCGGTCTCCGCCAGCTGCTGGTCGACCCGATCGACCAGGTAGCCGCGCATGATGGTGGTAGCCACTACACCGGAGCCGACGAGGGCGAGCGCTACCAGGGTCAGCAGCACCACGACGATGGTGACGCGGAGTGGATACCTGTCGGTGAAGCGCCGGTGGTTGAGCATCAGTTCGGGCCTCGGGGGGTGCGGAGGACGTAGCCGACCCCGCGGACGGTGTGGAGCAGCTTCTGGTCGCCGGTGTCGACCTTACGGCGCAGGTACGACATGTAGGACTCGACCACGCCCGCGTCACCGGCGAAGTCGTAGTTCCAGACCGCGGAGAGAATCTGGCCCTTCGACATCACCCGCTCGGCGTTCTCCAGCAGGCAGCGCAGCAGCTTGAATTCGGTCAGCGACAGCTGCACGGCTTCGCCGGCCTTGAAGACCTCGTAGCTGTCCTCGTTCAGCTCCAGGTCGGCATACCGCAGTACGGCGGACTCGGTCGCGGTCTGCTCGCGGTGGCCGGAGCGGCGGAGCAGTGCGCGGACCCGGGCGACCAGCTCGTCGAGGCTGAACGGTTTCGTCACGTAGTCGTCGCCGCCGGTCTGCAGGCCGAGGACCTTGTCCTCGACGGCGTCGCGGGCGGTGAGGAACAGCACCGGCACATGTCTGTCCTCACCCCGCAACCGCCGGACCACCTCGAACCCGTCCAGGCCGGGCATCATCACGTCCAGCACGACCAGGTCGGGCTGGACCTCCCGGGCCTTGCGGAGGGCCTCGGTGCCATGGCTGGCCGTGGACACGTCGTACCCCGCGAAGCGCAGACTCGCGGACAGCAGTTCGACGATGTTCGGCTCGTCGTCGACCACCAGCAGATGCGGGCTCATGCCCACAGTCTGCCGCTGTTACCCATGGTCACCCTGGCAGATTCCTGGCAATCAGCTGTGAGTCCTTCAGCGGGGACCGCGGTGGAAGCCCCATTTCTCCCCGGCAGCCTTCCGGACCGTGCCGTCGCTGAGGCTGGTCGCGGTGGCCTTGCCGTCGGCGACCACTGCGGAGACGAAGACCGTGTTCCCGGTCTTGACGTCGCCGATCCCGTCCCGGGCGGCGTTCACCAGGGTCTCCTCGGTCAGCGTGTAGGTGCGGCTGTAGCCGTCCTCGCTCTTGACCGTGATGGACTCCGTGCTGACCGCGGTGACCTCGCCGCGCTGGGTGGCCACGGTCTGGTAGCCGCCGCCGTCCTTCTTCACGACGAACTCTCCGTGCAGCGCGCCGCCCTGGAGCTTGCCGGGGCCGCCGAATCCGCGTCCCGGACCCTTGCCAGGCTCGCCCGGCTGGGCCGGGGTGGACGGGGATGCGGCTGTCTCTT
>NZ_SMKA01000592.1 GCF_004348455.1 Kribbella albertanoniae | reverse complement strand
CCGCAGTACACCCCGGCCCACCTGCACGCGACCCAGCAGAGCGCCGTACCGCAACGTCCGAAGAACCCGCACACCCTGACCTCCGGATCGTCGGACGTTAATCGCTGCCCCGGCTAACGTCCGAAGGACACGCGCGCCTGGTGTGCGGATCTTCGGACGTTAAACGCTGCTCGGAGCTAACGTCCGAAGGACCCGCACACCTGGTCTCCGGATCTTCGGACGTTGTGACGCGCGGGACGGCGAGCCACTCACACACCGGGCAGGAGACCGGAGGCGCCTTCGTCTTGCCTGTTCTCAGCCCTCGGAAAAGCGGGAGAAGGGGCGACAGCAGCTGATATCCGCTCGTCTTGGCACTTCTCAGCTCGCATACGGGCAGTAGAACGGGCAACAGGAGCTGATATCCGTTCGTGTTGGCGGGG
>NZ_SMKA01000063.1 GCF_004348455.1 Kribbella albertanoniae | reverse complement strand
CGGCAGCCGGCCCCCAGGCCGGCCCGCGGACCTACCCATGCCCAGCCACCGCCACCACAACCCGGATCGCCGAAGTCACCGCCCGCACACTCATAACCCGCACCCCAACCTGCACGGCGAACCCTTCCGAATGGTCGTACCTGACGCCGTTCGGCCCGGGCTGTGGGCAGTGGTTCCTCAGCGAGCTCCTAGGAAGTCCCGGAGGCGCATCGCCCCAACCCCATACGACATGGCTTCGCACGCCAGCCTGGGCAGCATCCGCACACCACCGGGCCGCCGCACGGGCGGTGTGAGTAGCCAGGCCGAGGGCCATCGCAGCAGCAGGTGACCGTGCATCACCAGCAACCACACCGCTCAATCAGCCGCGAACAGCATGATCCCGAAGCCACAGCAGTCGACTGTGCACCGGAGGCGCGATCCCCGGCACGGCACCCCGCGGCAATGGATCGAGCACCGGACGCGCGGATCCCTGGCATCGCATCCCTAGCCATGCATTGAGCACCCAGACGGGCGAGTCCCTGGCATGGCATCCCCAGCGATGGATCGAGCACCGGACGCGCGATCGCTGGGGCGAGAGCTGCAGGGCCCTCGACGCGGGTCGGTACGACGTTGAGCACGGCTCAGCCATCCGCGCGGCCAACGGGTGGTTGAGGGGTGCTCAAGGTGAGCCGACCGCCCGACCTTGAGCACGCTTCGACCGTTCCGGCGGGGTGCCAGACGGCTGGTGGGTGCTCAAGGTGACTCCCGGTCCACGATCCCGGGTGCCGGGGGAAGGTTGGCGCGTTATGCGGTGGGGTGTGGCGCGGTCATGTAGTGGGGACCTCGGACATCTGGTGCGGTGTCCGGGGTCCCCAGTAGGTGTACGCGGTTCGGCCGTTCGGCTGGTTACGCTGGCTTCAGCGGGCGCTCTTGATGGCGTCGATGATGCCTTGCTGGGTGGTCGTGGTGTTGCTGCGGTTGAAGAGGGCGAAGCCGTATTGGCCGTTGTGGCCGTTGTCCCAGTAGACGGTGGCGGCGCCGTACTTCTTGGAGGTCGCAACGACGGCGCGGGCGTAGTCGGCGCGGTAGCGGTTGTTCGAGGAGTCGGCCGAGGTCTTGTCGATCGAGCCGTACTCACCGACGACGACCGGGTAGCCCCGTACGACGAACTTGTCGTACATCAGCTTCAGCTGGGAATCCAGGTAGTCCTCCTGGCCCCAGGTCGAGCGCTTCGCGGGATTGGTTGCCCCGCGCCCCCATTGGGTGATCGTTCCGTTCTCTTCACCGGCGAAGTCCCACGGCGAGTAGTAATGCACCGAGATCATGAGCCGCTGCTCGTTACTGGGAATGGAGGAGGACCGGTACTGATCGGTCGGTACGACGAAGCCGTAGTTGCCGGCGGTGTAGTCGATGTTGGTGTTCCAGCCGGGGACGAGGAGCCAGCGTGCGTTGTTGTTGCCGCCGGCCCGTCGGACCGTGTCCACGAAGATCTGGTTGTAGGCGTTGATGTTCGAGTAGCACGGCTGGGTCGGGCGGCCGTACTGCCCGTCGAAGTTCTCGTTCATCGACTCGAGGATCAGCCGGTTGTCGTAGCTCTGGAATCTGGTGGCGACCTGCTGCCAGACCTTCTGGTACTTCGCCTTGATCTCGGTCTGGTTGGCGGCGTCACAGATCAGCCAGGCATTGGGGATGCTCTTGTAGCCGTCCCCGTGCATGTTGATGATGACGCGCAGGCCGCGGTTGTAGGCGTAGTTGACGACCTGCTGGATCCTGTTCAGCCAGGCGGAGTCGATGGTGTAGTTCGGGCCGGCGCCGATGCTGCGCAGGTACGAGACCGGGATCCGGATCGAGCTGAAGCCGGCCGCTTTCACCTTGTCGATGAGTGCCTGGGTGACGGCCGGATTGCCCCAGGCCGTCTCGCTCGGGTAGCCGTTGGAGTTGGCCTCGAGCTGGTTGCCGAGATTCCAGCCGACGCCCAGGTCGGCCACGATCTGGGCAGCGTTTGTTGTTGCCGCGGGGCCGGCGGAGGCGCTGTTCGTCATACCTGGCACGGATGTGGCGACAGTCAGTAGAGCAGCGAGCAGAACGGTTCTGAGCTTGCGAGAACGCATAGGGGCGTACCTCTTCCAGTTCTGTCGAACGAAGCGATGTCGAACACGGTGCTGTCGAACACAGTGCTGTCGAACACAGTGCTGTCGAATAAGGTATCGAAGCGCTTCGACGATGGGGGCGGGCAGTTGAGGACGAGATCACCAGGGGTGGCCGGATCCTAAGCGCGCGGAGCCGCCGCTGACAAGACTTCGACGAGCCGGAGCTTCAACTGCCGTGCTGAGTGTGGTTGCCCGCAGCAAGTATCAGAGTGCGTTCGGACTGGTAATGGCAGCCGAGGGAATCGAAGATTGCCGCCGTGGCGCGGACCGCGTCCGGATCGCCGTCCAGGAGTGCTGCGGCGCGCGCTACCTGGGCAGCGGCGAGCGGGTTGCCGGCCACGATGGTTCGGGCCTCGGTCACGCGGGCGAGGGCGTCTGGATGCCCCGCAAGTACGGCGGCCTCGGCGCGCAGGGCGACGTACCAGTGGTGCCAGATCCAGGTGACCCACTTCCAGATCTCCGAGGGTGGTCGGGCGATCCGCTCGAGGGCTTCGGGTAACCGGCCGTGGTGCAGCAGCAGCATGGTGTCGAAGACTGCGCCGTAGCCGAACGCTTCCTCCGGGGGAGTGTCGAGCTGCTCCAGGATCTCGAGCCACTCCCGCCGGGCGTCCTCGTCGCCACGGAGCCCATGGACCATGGCGACCGCGGCGACTGCCGGACCAAGGGACGCCCGGGCCGGACTGCCGGCGCGTCGCCAGGCGTCGAGGAAGCGGACGCTGCCGCTGAGCACCTGGTCGACGTTGCCCGCGAAGGCGTCCGCGACCAAGAGCCAGCTCGTGGCGCGGTGGCCGACCTCAGCCAGCAGGGGATGTTCGGCGAGCTGCGCCGCCCACTGCCGAGCCGCGTGCAGGTCGCCGGTGCCAAGACTCGCTTCTGCAGCCTCACCGAGTGCTTCGATCAGCTCGTGGGTAGCAGCCGGCGTCACCGGTGTGGAGGAGAGCAGCGTGATGCGGCGCTGCGTAGTAGCGGCGGCGGCGAAGGTGTCACCGGCCCAACTCTGGGCGCCGGTCAGTACGTCGAGCGCGATGGACTCGGCCAGCGGATCGCCTGCGCTGTGCGCCGACTCGACAGCACGTTCGGCGCGCGTGATGGTGTCCGCGACTGCATTGCCGGGGTGGCCCTCGGCGGTGATGATCGCCGCGTTGAGCGCCTGCCCGGCCTCGGCCACCGCCACCATGACCTGTGCCGCCTGGTCCTGCCCAGCCAGCTCACGTGCTTGGGCGATTAGGGCGTCGGTCTCCTCCACCGGAAGCCTGCGCACGAACCTGCCCGCGAACCGGTAGGACGTGATGGCGATAGTCGCTAGGTCGCGGGCCGCGCCCTCGGTACTCCCGGCGCGGAGATCGGCCTCCGCCGCAGCACGGTAGAGGCGGTACAGGTCGTCGCCACGCATCCGGCACGCCGCAACGGCCGCGGCATTCCGGAGCTCGGCGGCCGTCGCTCCGGGGTCCTCGGCGTACGACGCGGCTTGTTCGTACCGCAGTTGGGACTCACCGATCAGCGTCCGGGTGAAGGTCAGCTCGGCCAGCCGTTGCGCGAGCCGGTAGGCGTTCGCACGCTGCTCCGGCTCCTGAGCCGCCCAGGCGAGGGCAGAGCGCAGATCGTCGGCGACCGCATCGAATCCGGCTCGCCAGTCCGGCCGATCCGCGGTCAGCCCGGCCGCCTGTTCCAGGCACCAGCGCAGGTGTCGATCTCGGACCGCGCCGAGCTCATCGGCAGTGGCGAGTTGCTCCGTGCCGTACTGGCGGATCGTCTCCAACGCCCGGTACGCCGTACCGCGTGGTGATGCCGTCACCACCAGCAAGCTCTGCTCGGCCAGCCGGGCCAGGCCGTCGGCCACCAGGAACTCGTCTGACTCGGCCACCTGCGCTGCCGCAAACGCGGTGAACGGCGCGACGAACACGGATATCCGGCGAAGCAGCGCCTGGTCGGCGGGATCCAGCAGGGCGTGACTCCAGTCCAGTGCCGCTCGCACCGAACGATGCCGCTCATTCGCGCGGAAGCCGCCGGTCAGCATTCGGAGCGGGTGCGACAGCGCGGCGGTGATGCCATCGAGCCCGAGCGTTCGGTAGCGGGCGGCGGCCAGTTCGATGGCGAGCGCCATACCGTCCAGGCGTTCGCAGATGACGGCGATCTGTTCACGCGCTGCCGGGTCCAAGGTCGAGCCGACCGCGGCCGCACGCTCGAGGAACAACGCGACTGCGTCCGATTCGCCGTCGACGGGAAGTGACAGCGGCGGGACTTGGTAAACGTGTTCGAACGGCACCATCAGCTGGGCCCGGCTGGTCGCCAGCACTGTCAGCTGGGGGCAGGTCGCGAGCAGTCGTTCGACGACCAGCGCAACGCCGTCCAGGACCTGTTCGCAGTTGTCCAGCACCAGCAGAGCGTGCCGATCGGCCAACGCAGCGATCACGGACTCGGTGATGTCACGGCCGGGCTGCTCACCGAGGCCGAGGGTGGCGGCGATCGCGGTCGCGATCATCTCCGGATCGGTGACCGGGACAAGATCGACGTACCAGACAGCGTCGAAGTGGTTACCGGCTGCTTCGGCCGCGACCGCGAGCGCGAGGCGGGTCTTGCCCACGCCGCCGGGGCCGACCGCGGTCACCTCGCGACGGGTGGTGATCAGTTCGATCAGGGCTGCCTGCTCGCCGGACCGGCCGACGTACGAGGTGAGCGCGGCGGGTAGTGCCGGCGCCACCGGGGCCGCCGTGCCTGTGCTGGTCGGCTCGGGCGCACGGTGGGCCAGCGCGCGCCGATCCGGGACCTCGAGCTTGCGCAGCAGGGAGGAGACGTGACTCTCCACGGTGCGCACCGAGATGCTCAGCCGCGCGGCGATCTCGGCGTTGCTGAAGTGCGCCCCGACCAGTTCCAGCACCTCGCCTTCACGCGGCGAGATGTCGACAGTGGCGGTCACCGCCCAATCTTCCCTCATCTGCCCCTCAGTGGCCGCCACTAGGCCGAATCCGTGGTGCGTATCCGTGCTCCCGATCCGTGGTGCAGTTCCGTGCTCTCCACGGATGTGGAGCCGCTAGGCCGGGCCGCAAGCTGTGACTACAGCAAGCAACGGACCACCACAGGAGTGATCGTGACGACGCAGGGAATCAAGACCGTGTTGCACCCGGTGTCCGACCTGGCGAAGGCCAAGGCCGTGTACGCCGCTCTACTCGGCCTCGCGCCGCAGACGGACTCGCCGTACTACGTCGGCTTCGACGCCGAGGGCCAGCACATCGGACTGGTCCCCGACGGCGGGCCGCAGGGCATGACCTCGCCGGTCACGTACTGGCACGTGTCGGACATCGAAGCGAAGCTCGCCGAGCTGACCGCGGCCGGCGCCGAAGTGAAGGAAGCCGCCCACGAGGTCGGCGCCGGCCGGCTGGTCGCCACGGTCATCGACCTCGACGGAAATGTACTCGGGCTCATCCAGGACCGCTGAACCACCACCACCCATCCACTTTCGTACGCAAAGGAATTCAGCCATGAACACTCTCGCCTCTGTCACCGTCGAAGCCACCGACCCGACCGCCGCCGACGCCTTCTACCGCGCCACCGGCCTGGACACCTACGTGACCGTCCGCGGCACCGACACCCCGTCGACCGGCTTCCGCGGCTTCGCCCTGTCGCTCGTCGCCGCCCAGCCCGGTGACGTCGACGCCATCATCGGCGCCACCGCCGAGGCCGGCGCCACCACCCTGAAGCCCGCCACCAAGAGCTTCTGGGGGTACGGCGGCATCGTCCAGACCCCGGACGGAATGATCATCAAGGTCGCCACCTCGAGCAAGAAGGACACCGCCCCGGTCACCGGCACCATCGACCAGGTCGCACTCCTGCTGGGCGTCGAGGACGTCAAGGCAAGCAAGCGTTTCTACGTCGACAAGGGCCTGGCCGTCGGCAAGAGCTTCGGCGGCAAGTACGTCGAGTTCGACACCCCGTCCTCACCCATCACCCTGGCCCTCTACCCCCGCCGCGCCCTCGCCAAGGACACCGGCATGCCGCAAGAAGGCACAGGCTCCCACCACCTGGTCCTGGGCACCGACGCCGCCCCCCTCACCGACCCCGACGGCTTCGTCTGGGAAACCACCACCGCCTGAAACGGCACGTGTCCCCTGGGTGTGCGAACCCCCAGCCCATCACAATTGCCGCAATCCCAACCGCGCCCGCCTGAACCCGGCGGGCGCACCCATTTGTGATGGCCTGCCGGTCCGCAGCCGGCGCCGGCCTGCTCCGCAGGTGGCGCAACGACCGGCAGCAGTTAGGCGAGTTCGGTCGCGAGGATGTTGTCGGCCTGGGCTGGGGTGATGGTGTTGGTCAGGACCAGGGTGGCGAGGCCGATCGAGGTGGCCAGTAGCTGGTGGCCTTCGGCCTCGGTGCTGCCGAGGAGGAGGGTGAAGAGAGCGGCGAGGTCGGTGTAGCCCTGTTTGAGGTGTTCTGCGAGCTCCGGGTTGGTGAGTGCGTAGGTCTCGAAGGACTGCTGGATCCGGAAGAGTCGCCGCTCGTCCTCGTCGCGTGGGATCAGCACCGATAGTACGGCGCGCAGTACGTCGCCCGGGTCGCCGCCGGTGGCGCGTTCCTGCACGCGTTGGGTACCGCGCTCGTTGATGGCGACGGAGGCCGCGCGGAGCAGATCGTCCTTGGTCGGGAAGTAGTGCTGCACCCGGCCGATCGACACCCCGGCCCGGTCGGCGACCCGCCGTACCGTCACCTGGTCGACCCCACCGGCGTCGACCAGCGCGAAGACCGCCTCGACGATCGCGGACCGCCGCTCGTCGTGCGCGGCACCCTGACCTCTCACCAAGTTAGCCTCCTGAGCAGAACAATACGTTAGTATTGATTAGATGAGGACCTCATGGTGAAGATACTCGCGCTCGCACTGGCCGCCCTGCTCGCGGTGCCAGTGGTTCCCACCGAAAACCCGCTCGTTGTCCGGATCGAACAAGGCGAGATCCGCGGCGTTGATCTGGGGGATTACCAGGAATACAACGGCATTCCGTACGCCGCGCCGCCGGTCGGCGCACTCCGTTGGCGCTCACCGCAGCCCGCGGCGGCGTGGACCGGCGTACGCGATGCTTCCGCTCTCGGACCTCGCTGCGCCCAGGCGGAGTCCATCACCGGTACGACGGCCACCGACGAGGAGGACTGTCTCTATCTGAACGTGACGACGCCGACCGCGGGCGGGCCGCGCAAGTCCGTGATGGTCTGGCTGCACGGTGGCGGGTTCGTCGAAGGCTCGGGAGGCGAGTACGACCCACACCGGCTGGCGGTCCGCGGCGAGGTGGTCGTGGTGACGATCAACTACCGCCTCGGCATCTTCGGCAACTTCGGCTTTCCCGGGCTTGAAGGCTCGGGCACCTTCGGACTCGAGGATCAGCAGGCCGCGCTCCGCTGGGTCCGGCGCAATGCGGCCGCCTTCGGAGGCGACTCGGGCAACATCACGCTGTTCGGCCAATCGGCAGGCGGGCAAAGCATCTGCGCCCAGCTCGCCGCACCCGCGGCGGCAGGTCTCTTCCAACGCGCGATCATCCAAAGTTCGCTGTGTACGTCGGCGATCCCGGCCAACGCTCTCGCCCCAGGACTGCCGACCGTCTCGCCGTGGGAGGCGCCGGGCAGCGTCGCCGTCCGCGGCAAAGCCGTTGCAGCCACCCTCGGTTGCTCCACAGTCGACTGCTTGCGGCGGGAGAAGGCTGCCACGGACTTGATGCCGCACTTCGGCAAGTTCGCCGGACTCTCCTACGGCAGCACGACTCTTCCGGAGAACCCGGCCACCGTGCTGGCCGGGGGCGGAGCGCACGACGTACCGATGCTGTCCGGCAGCACGCGCGACGAAATGACTTACCTGCAAGGGATCATCGATCACGCGACTCAGCCACTCACTCCCCGGCAATACCTCGACTATCTCGCCGATGCGTTCGGTGCCGAGGCCGGCCGAGTCGCCGACCGCTATCCACTGAGCAAAAGCATCCCGCCGAGCCGAGCCTGGGCGGCCGTGACGACCGACAGCGCCTTCGCCTGCCCGACCTTGAAACGCAACCAGGCCTTCGCGCGCCGATCCCCGACGTACGCCTACGAGTTCGCCGACCACACCGCGCCGCCGACCTTGCCGCCGGTCACCTACCCGTACGGCGCCTATCACTCGGCCGACGCGTTGTACCTCTTCGACTTCCGCGACGGTGTCACCAGTCCAGCTCTCACCAGCGCCCAGCAGCGCCTGGCCGACAGCATGATCAGCTACTGGTCGACCTTCGCCCGCACGGGCAACCCGAACACTCCGGGTCTTCCGCGCTGGCAGCAACTCCGGCCGACCGATGTCGCGGTCCAATCGCTCGCGCACGGCATTCGCCGGACAAATGTGAGCCGGGCCCACAATTGCGATTTGTGGGCCACGATCGAGCTTTGACATGGGGTAAGGCCGGAGCGCCTCCTGTGGGGCGACGGGAGGCGCTCCGGGGTCAATTGTGCTGGATTCAGATTTTGCCGGTTCCAGCTCCGCCGGTGACGATCGACTTTACGCTTTCGGCGGCGTCGACCACGTAAGAATACGGAATGGCGGCGACGCTGGCCGCATTCCGGGAAACCGGGGCGCCGGAGCTGGCCAGGTAGTTGTTCAGGAGCTTGACGTTGCCTTCCGGTGAGTCACCGGTCTGGGCGACGACGGGCTTCGACACGCTCTCGAAGTAGTTCCGCTCGACGTAGACGCCGGCGTCGCAGGTCGAGGCCACGCCGTAGCCGCTGGTGCTGCGGTAGTAGTTGTTGAAGACGTGCACCGGGTTGCCGAAGCGGACCCGTGGGTGGCGCTGGGTGGTGCCGTCGAACCAGTTGGCGTAGTAGGTCACCCGCAGTTTGCCGCGGTCCTCACCGGCGTTGTCGTCGCTGTGACCGATCAGGCCGACCTTGTCGTGGCTGGAGAACTTGTTCCACGACACGGTCACGTAGTCCGAGGCGCGCTTGACGTCGACAGCGCCGTCGTACCCGTTGCTGAAGCTGTTGTGGTCGACCCAGACGCGCGTCGAGTACTGCACGTTGATCGCGTCGTCACCCCAGTTGCGGAAGTTGAGGTTGCGGATGATCACGTTGCTGACGTTGGCGACGTTGAGTCCACCGCCGACGATCGCCGAGCTGCTGCCGACGCCGATGATCGTCTTGTTCGCGGCGACCTTGTTCATACCGGACAGCGTGATCGTGCCGGAGACCCGGATGACGCGGGCACCGCTGGCTTGCATGTTGCTGATCAGGGCGGAGGCGGTGGTCACGGTGACGGCAGTCGCACTGCCACCGCCGGTCGTTCCACCTCCTTGGGTCGCCCAGCCTTGCAGGGCGTACGTCGAGGCAGCGGCCTCCGGCAGCAGCCGTGGGGCGGCGACGGTGATGCCGGCGGTGGCTGTCAGGACGGCAGCCACCACAAGGAAAGGTAATCGGCGCGCGATGGATCGCATGGAAAAACCTCCAGTGAACGGGGCGGGACTGAGAGGAAAACGCTTTCCATCGAAGAATTTACAAAGCGGAAACCTGGAGGTCAAGAGTTCGAGTGAGTCAGAAATCGAAGCGATTCGATGGAACGATCAAACCGCGAATTACAGTGACCCCTTTCGAATGTCGACGAAGATCGGGTTCGCGTAGAACCAGAGGTCTTCCCAGGGATTGGCGTTCCCCAGTACGTCGATGACCGGGCCGGCCGGATCGACGGCGGCGCCGTACGGGCCGGGTGCGTTCCGCTTGCCGTCGGTGCCGCGGAGCCGGAAGTAGCACGGTCCGTCGATCTTCAGCGTGTGTGACAGCGTCAAGGTGCCCTCGGTCTGCGTCACGTCCCAGGACTTGAGGACATGGGCGCCGGGCGCGGTCATGGTGTCGGGATCGGTCGCCGGTCCGGTGACTGTGCCCATGATGAGGTCGACGCGGGCAAGCTCGGGATGCAGTTGTGCGTAGTTGCCGCCTTCGGTGAGCTCGATCTCCACGGACAACCGGACCGATGAGCCACGCTTGACGCTGATCCGTCCGCCCAGCGGCGCCTCTTGGCCACCGGATCGCAGCCGGACGTCAAGACCGGAGATCAGGTCGCCGTGGCAGGCCCAGACCCGGCCGGCCCGGATGGCGTCCATCACGGGGCGATGTCCGCGACCAGTCGCCCCGACCCAGGTCTTCGAGTAGGCGCCGGGCGGCAGACCGCTGTACGTCGTCACTGGCCTGCCTGCACCGATCGGATCGGGGAACTTGCCGGTGGTCATGAAGGTCCGGCCGGTCTCGTCGTACGGCTTGGTGTCGTACGAGCTCTGGTCGAGTGGGTCCACGGGGTTCTTCACCCAGTCGCCGCAAGCCTGATGGCCGTCGGAGCTGACCGTGATCCAGAACGGT
This sequence comes from Kribbella albertanoniae, assembly GCF_004348455.1. GTDB lineage: Bacteria > Actinomycetota > Actinomycetes > Propionibacteriales > Kribbellaceae > Kribbella > Kribbella albertanoniae. The sequence goes on along the minus strand of NZ_SMKA01000063.1, from coordinate 23,922 downwards.
TTGCCCTCCGCGAGCAGGGAGTCCCACACCCCACCGACGGTCGCCGTCATCCAGTCGAAGCCGCCGTGCGTGCGGTAGGCCTCCGCGGGGAGGCCCGGGAAGGAATACTTACTCGGTGCGCTGTCGTACAGACCGCGGCCGCGAGCCATTCCGGGAGCCGGCAGTCCGGCGGCTTGATGGCCGGGCGCACCTTCCATCCCGAGGACGGTCCCCGGAGCAGCATCGCGCCAGGCGCGGAGCTCATGGGGTGAGTCGATGCCCAGCCGGCACGGGTGATTCGCCAGCACCAGTGCGTCGGGGATCCGCCCGTCCCGGACGCCGCGGTACAGGAACTTGATCGCTTCGACCGCCAGCGCCTCGTTGGCCGGCGTTCCGTCCCGGGTGTTGTTCACGCGCGCGTCGTACTTGCTGACGAACTCATTGAGAAAGTCGGCCTCGTTCTTGCCTGGTGCAAGCATCAAAGTCGCGTGCTCGGCGCCCGGCATGTTCCACTCCATGCCCAGGAAGACCAGCATCTTCTCGAGGCTGGCCTTGCGGGCGGCCGCGACGTCGGCAGCGAGCATCGGCACGCTGTACGACGAGAAGGCCGTGTTCCCGTGATCGGTGATCACCATCCAGTCGAGGCCGTGCTCGATCGCCCGCTGGACCTGGTCGTCGACCCGGAACATCGCGTCGTTGCTGTACTGGCTGTGCAGGTGATGATCGCCGGCCAGCCAGAGGTACTCACCGCGCCGAGGTCGATCGGTTGCCGATGCTGTTGCGGCCGGTGCGCCGAGCACGGTCGCGGCGGCGACACCCGCACCTGTCAACCCTGCGCCGCGGAGAAAACTCCGGCGTGGACTGCCTGTGCTGTGGGGGCGAGTCACATCGGTCATGGGTGGCGGATCCCTTTCGCGGCGATGACGTGAGGCCTTGACGGACCGCGGAGGATCGGCCAAGGTACGCAGACTGTTAACGTTAACACCCTGGTGAGGTCTCGTGAAGATCAGCATGCGCTCGTCGCTCCACGCAGCCATCGCACTCCTCGTTCTCCTCGGTGGGCAGTTCCTGCTGCCCGTCACACCCACCAACGCCGCCGGCCGAGCCCCCGCCCAGCCGGCCGCGGCGCCGTACGTGGGTTATGTGTTCAGCTACTTCACCGGCAACTCGGTCGCGGGCGAGAAGATCTACTTCGCGGCCAGCCGTGGCAACACCGCGCTCAAGTGGGACGAACTCAACAACGGCCAGCCCGTGCTCGAGTCCACCAAGGGCACGCTCGGGCTACGCGATCCATTCCTGATCCGGTCGCCACAAGGAGACCGGTTCTTCCTGATCGCGACCGATCTGTCAATCGGCCGCAACGGCGACTGGGATGCCGCACAGCGCCGCGGCAGTCGCTATCTCGAGGTCTGGGAGTCGACCGATCTGGTGAATTGGTCGGAGCAGCGGCACGTCCTCGTGTCACCGGAAACGGCCGGCAACACCTGGGCACCCGAGGCCTACTGGGACACGGAACTCCAGCAGTACGTCGTGTTCTGGGCATCGAAGCTGTACACCGCGGACGACCCCGGCCACACGGGTTCGACGTACAACCGGATGCTCTACGCAACGACTAGCGACTTCAGGACGTTCAGTACGCCGAAGGTCTGGCAGGACCGCGGCGAATCCCGCATCGACTCGACGGTGATCAGGGAGAGCGGGACCTACTACCGCTTCACCAAGGACGAGGGCGGTGGCGGCACCGGTTGCTCGGACATCATCCAGGAGAAGTCGTCGTCGCTGACCGCGGTCGACCTGCCGGGTCAGCCCAAGTGGGCGATGCAGGACTCGTGTATCGGCCGGGATGCGGGGACCTCGGCGGTCGAAGGACCGACGGTCTTCAAGGCCAATCCGGGCGACACCTCCGGCTCCAAGTACTACCTGTTCGTCGATGAGTACGGCGGCCGCGGCTACATCCCGCTCGGTACGGACGACCTCGAAGCGCCGAACTGGAAGGTCCCCACGAAGTACTCGCTGCCCTCCAGTCCCCGCCACGGCACGGTGCTACCGGTCACCCAGGCCGAGCTCGACCGGCTACGCAGCGGCATCGTCCTGCCGGACCCCGTGAAGGCGGATGCGAACGGACTGGTCGCGCACTACCCGCTGAACCAAACCAGCGGCACCAAAGCAATAGACCTGACAGGACACGGGTACGACGGCGCCGTGGCCGGCGACACGAGTTGGACCGACGGCGCCCTCACCCTCGGCGGTACCAACGGCCACGTGAAGCTGCCCGACAACCTGATGGCCGGGCTCACCGCGACAACGGTATCGACCCGGGTCTGGATCGACGCCGGCCAGACCACGCCGTACTTCATCTGGGGTCTGGGCAATACCGCGAACAACATCGGCAACGGCTATCTGTTCACCACCGGCAACGCCTACCGTACGTCGATTGCCAGCGGCAACTGGTCGACCGAACAGACCGCGTCGTCGTCGAGCGCCGTACCGCGTGGTGCCTGGAAGGCGCTCACCTACACGCTCACTCCACAGGGGGTCGCGACGATCTATCTCGACGGAGTCCAGGTCGGGCAGAAGACCGGTGTCTCCATCGACCCGGGTGACATCGGCGGCGGTCGCACGACGGCCAACTACATCGGACGTTCCGTGTACACGTCCGACAAGTACCTCAAGGGCAAGGTGCGCGACTTCCGGATCTACAACCGGGCCCTGTCGGCTGCCGAAGTCCGTGACCGGGATGCCGATCCGCGCGCGATCCTCGGGGCCGACCTGGCCAGCCTAAAGGTTCCCGCGATCATCGACGACGCATCGTCGACCGTCACCTTGCCGGTCGTGCCGGGGACAGATGTCAGCAAGCTGGTACCGGACTTCACGCTGGTCTCCGGCTCGAAGATCGCGCCCAAAGGCAATGTTGATCTGAGGTCACCCAAGACGTTCATCGTGAAGGCCAAGGACCGAACGATGCGCGCCTGGAAGGTGACGGCCGTCGTCATGCGCTCGCCGATCCTGCCGGGCTACAACGCCGACCCGAACATCGCCGTCTTCGGTGACACCTACTACCTCTACCCGACCACCGACGGTTACCCCGGCTGGGGCGGCAAGGACTTTTACGTCTGGAAGTCCAAGAACCTCAGAGACTGGCAGCGATCGGCGAAGCCGTTCCTCACTCTCGACGGTGCGAACGGCAACGTGCCTTGGGCAACGGGTAACGCGTGGGCCCCAACGATCATCGAGCGCGGTGGTAAGTACTACTTCTACTTCTCCGGCCACAACCCGACGTACAACCGGAAGACGATCGGCGTCGCAGTAGCCGACAGTCCCGAGGGCCCGTTCACCGCACAGCCGACCGCGATGATCCTCAACAACGAGGCCGTCACGTCCGGCCAGGCGATCGATCCGGCCGCGTTCCGCGATCCGCAGACCGGGAAGTACTTCCTGTTCTGGGGCAACGGCTCACCCGTGTACGCCGAGCTGAGTGACGACATGCTCTCGATCAAGGCGGAGACGCTGAAGCCGATCAGTGGGCTGACCAGCTTCCGTGAGGGCGCTTTCGTCAACTACCGCAAGGGTCTCTACCACCTGACGTACTCGATCGACGACACCGGTTCGCCCGACTATCGCGTCGGCTACGCGACGTCGACCAGCATCGACGGACCCTGGACCTACCGCGGCGTGATCCTCGAGAAGGATCCGGCGCAGGGCATTCTCGGCACCGGCCACAACTCGATCATCCAGGTCCCCGGCACCGACAACTGGTACGTCGCCTACCACCGCTTCGGTATGCCGGGCGGCGATGCCACTCACCGCGAGACCACCATCGACCGGCTGACCTTCGCCCCCGACGGAACGATGACGAAGGTCAAGCCGACCCTGACCGGATCAGGGATTCACGATGTGGTCTCCGACCAGGGCCAGGGACTGAATGGCCGCTAGACCGTAGAGGGCGGTCGCGTTGGTCGACACCCACTTGGCAACCTCGGTCGGGTTGAGAGTGGAGTCGACCTTCTCGGCCGCCCACGGAAGCGCCGGGCCGTAGCCATCGCCGGTGTAGAACTCCTTCCAGGCCCGGTTCGCGAGGTCGTCGCGCTGCAACCGCACCGCGGCGTACGCCGTGAGCCGGGCATGGCCTTGGCGGAGGATCAGGTTGCCGAAGTACGCGCCGCACTCGGCGGTCTGCTCGGCGCGCGTTCCGTTGAACAGCCGGCAGTACTGCAGCCAGGCGGCCTCGAAGGCCGGCATGTCCACCAGGTCGATCAGCTCGGCGCAGATCTCCACCAGACCGAACATCGCGCTCAGGTGGGAGACGCTCACCTTCTTCTCGGCGACGGGCGCGAAGCGGCCGGTGTCCAGGTCGTACAGCCCGCCGCCGGTGACGAAGCCGTTGGGCATCGCGGCGATGGTCTCCATCGTGCCGAGCAGTTTCGCTTTGGCTGTCGTTGCCTTGGGCCCCTGTCGCTCCCACTCGGTCAGCCACGCGGCGGCCAGGCCGCTCCAGTCCGTCCCGAGCCCGATGGACAGTGCGTGCGGATCCGGTGTGTACGGCTCGGTCCGGATCTTGCGGATTGGATCCAGGACCAGGAAGGTCCGGTCGGAATCGACCAGCTCGGACAGCAGATCACCGGTACGTTCGTCGGCAGTCAGGTAGTAGTAGAACCGCCGGTAGATCGCCGTACTGATTCGTTGCTGTTTCGCGCTGTCGGCCCAATGTTGTACGCCGTGGCGCGTGCCGAGGCCGGCCCATTTGCCGAGGTGGTAGACGTCGACCTCGCCGGTGTGCCGCGTCATCGCCTCCGCGAACCGGAAGACGTCGGCGCGACCGGACCGCAGGAACGAGTACCAGAGCCACAGGTCCGGCGAGAGCTCCGAGTTGTCCCACGCATACCCGCCGACGTCGTATCGCCAGACCGACCGGTCCTCGTCGAACGAGTGCATGACATCGCCGTAGTCCCAGAACCCGTACCAGTGCCGCGACTCGACCTGGCCGCGGTAGTAGTCGAAGAGGAAGTCCAGATGATCCTCGATCGCCTTCTTCGCCGGGACCGATCGGTCGACGGGACTGATCATCCCGCCGAAGACCCGCGTCGAGATCAGCTGGTCCACGGGATTGATCAGCTGCGGCGGCGTCCGGAGTTGGTCGGCCAGGTCGCCGAACCGTGCCGCGCTCGGTGTCGCCGCCACAGCCCACAGCATGAGCTCCGACGTGCGGGCAATCCCGTACGGCGTCCCGAACTCCGGCTCGTAGTCCTCATAGGTGATGTTGAGGCCCTCGAGCTGCTTGGGATAGGTGTCCTGGCCCATGCCGTCGTGGTAGAACCGCGCGTCCATCGGGCCGGCGTCGGGCGACCACAGCCACACCGTCACCTCGGCTTCTTCAGTCGCCGCATCCCGGATGTCGAGCTGGGTGGGATGCCGCTGCCAGAAGTCGCGCAGCCCGAACGCCAGTCCGCCGCTGACACCGCCGACGTACCCGAGCCCAGACGCTCGACGCCCTTGGTCGACAGGGATCCAGCCGCAACCCTTCTTGGTTCGCTTCTTCACCGCGAAGCCATCGGCGGTGAGCTGGCTCAGCGAGTAGTCACCCCACTCGGGGATGTATTGCAGTCGTGTGGTGACCCGCTGATCCCAGGTCGACGGATCCGGCAGCTTCGTCCCGGCCACCTGCGCCGCGCGGACGACGGCGCCCGGGTCGCGACGCAGCCCGGTGATCCCCTTCACCGCTTCGGCCACCATGCCATGGCCTTCGCCGACGAAGCGCACGTGCCGGTCGTACGCCGGATCCCGCAGCGGCACGCGGAATCGCACGCCCAGCCCAGCGATGTGGTCCTTCTGACCGTCCCGGTCGTAGACGAACGTGTGGACGATCCGGACGTTCTCGGCACCGGCGGCGAAGTACAGCCGGAGCGAGAACGGCAGCCAGGTCTTGCCCTTGCGGGACTTGTGCCTGCCTTCGACCCGCACCACTGCGCGGACCGGCCCGGCCTGCTCGACGGTGACGCGGGTGACGTCGCTCTCGTAGCGTTCCCGGACGCTGCCGCTCTCCTCGTCCTCAGGAATCCTTTCCTGCTTGAGGTTGATCAGCTTGCCCTGCTTGGCGATCAGTACGTCGCCCCGCCAGATCTGGCTGATCACCTCGGACCCGTGCTTGCGGATGCGGGCCCTGATCACGCCGGTGTCGACATCGACGTACTGGCGCTCGTCCTTCACCGTGACCGGGCGCTCCGGTGCAGCCGGCGTACCCGGACCCAGGGTGTACGAGTCGGCAGGCGCGTCCACCGCGATGGCGTGCGCACTCCACTTGAGCGAGCCGTCGGGCCAATAGGCGAGCGGCCGGCTCTGCATCGGTACGGCGCTGCCGTCGGGAGCCGTGAGTGCGAACGACTGGCCAGCCGGTACGGCGCCCTTCGGCCACGGCGTACCCCAGTTGGTGACTGCAGCCGTGGCGGGCCTCCCCTCGAGCCAGGTCAGCTTCACCTCGGAGGCCACCGCAGTCGCCGCGGCGGCTGGAGTATCGAGCAGTGATGCGGCGGGGGCAGCGGCCATACCCGCTAGGACTGTGCGTCGGGAGATCTCCATACCGGTCCACCTTTGTCATGTCGGTGCTCGGGGATCAGAGTCAGGTTCTGAATTGCGGCGAGCGCGTACTGCGACGCGTCGTTGGTGCTGACGAAAGGCGCCTCGTCGACCGGCATCAGCCCGCCGGTCACCGGCGTGGTCCGCCACTCCGCCTCACGCTGCAAGGCATTGCGGTTGAGCTGGTCACCCTCGTCGACGAAGAACGTCCGCCAGGCCAGGCGCGCCAGCTCCACATCACCGGTCCGTGCTGCGGCATAAGCCGCGAGCCTGCTGTGCGCCTGGACGAGCGAGATGCCTTGTAATGCCTCGCCGACCTCGGCAGCCTGCTGCTCCGGCGGCAACAGATACAGCCGGCAGTAGTCGAGCCAGGCCTTCTCGAACCCCGGTACGTCGAGGTCCAGGTCGATGAGTTCCGCGCAGACCTCGGGGAGTCCGAAGACGGCGGACAGGTGGGAGACCGAGATGTTCCGTCGACTGGTGTCGAAGCGGCCGGTCGACAGATCGAGCGCGGCGTTCCCGGTCAGGAATCCGTAGCGCAGTACGGCGATATCGGCCATGGTGCCGAGTAGCCGCGAGCGAGCGCGTTCGTCGCCGTACCGCTCCCAGCGGGTGAGCCAGCTGGCCGCGAGGGCGCCCCAGTCCACGCCGAGCCCGACCGACAGCGCGTGCGGGTCAGGGGTGTAGACGTCGGTACGCACCTTGCGCAGCGGATCCACTGCCAGGAAGGTCTCCTCGGCGGTGGCCAGCTCGTCCAGCAGGTCGCCGGTCCGCTCGTCGGCGGTGAGGTAGTAGTAGAACCGCCGGTAGATCGCGCTGGAGATGCGGAGCTGCTTGCAGCTGCAACCCCAGTGCTGGACGTTGTGCCGTGATCCGAGACCCTTCCAGCGGCCGAGATGATGGACGTCGACCTCACCGGTGTGCCGGGTCATCGCCTCCGCGAACCGGAACACGTCGGCCCGGCCGGTGCGCAGGTACTGGTACCAGAGCCACAGATCCGGCGAGAGCTCCGAATTGTCCCAGGCATAGCCACCGACGTCGTACCGCCAGGTGTGCCGGTCGCGGTCGTAGGTGTGCATGACATCGCCGTAGTCCCAGAACCCGTACCACCGGCGTTGCTCGCGCTGGCCGACGTAGTACTGGAAGAGGAAGTTCAACCTGGCTTCAAGGTCCTGATGGTCGGCCGTCGGCAGACTCCAGGTGCCGAAGACGCCGGCCTCCAGCATCCGGCTGGGGGAGACCGTCAGCAAGCCGGGGGAGTCGAGCAGCGCGGTGTGTTGCGCGAGCTCGTCGGTAGTCGGGGTGCTGTCGTGAACCCGCAGCGTTAGCTCGTGGGTTCGGGCGACGCCGTGGGCGTTACCGAAGCCCGGTTCGTAGTCCTCGTAGGTGATCTCGAGGCCTTCGAGCTGCTCGGCATGACTGTCTTGGTCCATGCCGTCGTGCCAGAAGCGGACGTCCATGGCCGGAGCACTGGGCGACCACATCCACACGGTCGCGGTGGCGAGGTCAGTGGCCGCGTTGCGGATGTCGAGTCTGGTCGGATGGAGCCTCCAGAAATCGCGTAGACCGAATCCCAGTCCGCCGCTGGCACCGCCGACGTACCCGTATCCCGGCGCGCGCGTCCCCGCGGGGATGGTCACCCAGGCATGCTCTGAGCCGGTGCGTTTGCGCAGGGTGAAGCCGTCGGCGCTGCTCTGGTCGAGCGTGTAGTCGTTCCACTGGGGGATGAGGTGCAGGCGGCCGAACACCTCCGGGTTCGTGATCTCTTCGATCGGCCGGCCGGCGACCTGTTCCCGGCGCGCCTGCTCGCCCGGATCGCGGCGCAGTCCGGTGAGTCCCCGGACTGCCTCGGCGAGGAATCCGGTCGGACCGGCCAGGCGCACGTGCCGGTCGTGCGGCTGATCGCGCATCACCACATCCGTGCTCAGGCCCAGCCCGGCCAGGAAGTCCCGATCTGGATCGCCATCCCAGATGAAGCTGTGCACTATCCGTACGTCGGTCGCTCCGGCGTAGAAGTAGAGACGAACCGAGAACGGCAACCAGTCACCGTGCTTGCCGTCTAGCTTGACCACAGCCCGGACCGGCCCGGACTGCTCAACGGTGATCGTGTCCACAGTCGCCGTCGTCCGATGCCGGTACCTGCTCCCGTCCTCGTCCGGTGCGTCCTGGCGCAAACTGACAAGCCGGACGTCGCGCGCGATCTCGCGGTCCTCGATGCCGATCGACGCGATCAGCATCGGAGCGCGCAACACCCACGTGACCGCCCCGGACGTCACCCGGATCTCTGCGCCCATGTCCTCTACGTGCACAGGATCATCCGGTACGGCGGGCTCTCCGATGACGATGTCGTACGACGACGCCGGGTGCTCGGCCGGCCCAATTGCGTGGGCCGACCACTTGATCGATCCGTCCGGCCAGGTCGCGGTCGTCCAGCTCTGCACCGGCGTACCGTCGGCGAGCCCGAACTGCGTGCCGCCGGCAACGGTTCCACGTGGCCAGGGAACACCCCATGTGACGCCTTGCCTGGCCGGCGTCTCTAGCCAGTGCACGGTGGTCATTCCTTCACCGATCCGATCAGGACGCCCTTCGCGAAGTGCTTCTGCAAGAACGGGTAGAACAGCAGGATCGGCAGGGTTGCCACGACGACCACCGCGAACTTCAGGCCCTGCTCGGGAAATGTGACGGTCTCCAGTTGCTGCAGGACGTTCGCCGAGTCCGCGTTGGTCGCGGTGAGCTGCCGGACGATCATCTGCAGCGTCCACTTCTTGCTGTCGTCGATGTAGAGCAGTGTCGACATGTAGTCGTTCCAGATCCCGACCGCGTAGAACAGCGAGAACGTGGCGATGATCGGTTTCGACAGCGGCAGCACGATCCGCAGGAAGACGTTCAGCTCGTTGCAGCCGTCGATCCGGGCGGCCTCCTCGAGCGCCTCGGGCAGCTCCTGGAAGAAGCTCTTCACCACGATCAGGTAGAACGGGTTGATCGCCAGCGGCAGGATCAGCGCCCAGTAGCTGTTCAGCAGGCCAAGATCCCGCACCACGAGATAGGTCGGGATCATGCCGCCGCTGAACACGAGCGTGAAGATCACCAGGTTCAGCACGAGCGCGCGTCCGGGCAGGGCCCGCTTGGCCAGGGGATAGGCCATGGTCAGCGTGAGCGCCAGCTGGACGATCGTGCCGACCGCGGTCACGCAGATCGTGGTCAGCAGCGCCCGGACGAACGTGTCGGTGGAGAAGATGTACTGGTAGGTGTCGGTGACGAACTTCTCCGGCCACAGGAAGAACGGCCGCGAGCTGATCTCGGACTCGGTCGCGAACGACCCCGCCAGCACGTAGACCAGCGGCAGCACGGTGATGATGCCGAGGCCTACCAGCAGCACGACATTCAGTACGTCGAATGTGCGGCTGCCCAGCGAGTCGTAGTACCGGACTGATTTCTTCTTGTTCAGCATCTGTCGGTCCCTCTCAGAACAATCCGCGCTGACCGAGACGCTTCGCCAGGAAGTTCGAGCCGAAGATCAGCACGACACCGACCAGGCCTTTGAACAGTCCGACCGCGGTCGCGTAGCTGAACGCACCCTGGGTGATGCCGATCGAGTAGACGAAGGTGTCGAACACATCGGCGACGTCCCGGTTGAGTGAGGTGGTCATCAGCCAGATCTGCTCGAAGCCCGAGTCCAGCAGGTTGCCCGACGTCAGGATCGCCATGATCACGACTGTCGGCGCGATCGACGGCAGGGTGATGTGCCAGAACTGCCGCCACCGCCCGGCGCCGTCCACCCGGGCCGCCTCGTACAACTGCGAGTCGACGCCGGCCAGTGCGGCGAGGTAGATGATCGTGCCCCACCCGGTCTGCTTCCACAGCAACTGCGCCACGATCAACGGCCGGAACCAGTCGGCCTGTGCCACGTAGTCGGTCTTCTGGCCACCGACCAGGCCGTGGATCCAGTTCGCGATCACGCCGAAGTCCACCGAGAACAACAGATAGGTGAGCGAGGCAACGATCGTCCAGGACAGGAAGTGCGGGATGTAGATCAGCGACTGAACGGACCGCTTGACCACGTTGACGCGCAGCTCGTTCAGCAGCAGCGCGACCACGATCGGCGCCGGGAAGACGAAGACGATCGTCAGCAGCGCCAGCAGCATCGTGTTGCCCATCAACCGGCCGAAGTCCGGTCCGGTGAACAGCTCCTGGAAGTGCTTCAGCCCGACCCACTCGCTACCGGAGTAGCCGAGGAACGGCACGTAGTCCTTGAACGCGATGGAGAGGCCGTACATCGGCAGGTACTTGAAGACCAGGAAGTACACCAGGCCGGGCAGGAGAAGCAGGTACAGCCAGCGGTAGCGAAGCAGGTCCTGCCACAACGGCCTGGTACGGCGCCTGCGCTTCGGGGCCGGCGCCCGCCGCGAGACCTTCGCGGCGGGCGGGGCAACTTCGGGCACCAGATCGGTGGCCACAGGTCAGCCGCCGACCTTGGCGACCAGGTCGTTGACCTCCTGGGCGACCTGAGTACCACCGGCGTCGTACCAGCGCTTGATCTGTTCCTTCAGCTGGTCCTCGGTGATCGCGCCGGACAGGTACTTGATCCGGGCGTCCGGAATGATCGTGTCCAGGGTCTGGCTCTTGGCGGTCGCGGTCGGGGCGAGCACACCCTGCGCCGGGTTGAACACGGCCGTCTTGAGGTCCTCGTTCATCAGCACGTCGAACTTGTCGCGCATCGCGCGGCTGGCCTCGTCGGCCGGCTTCAGCCGGTAGGCGCCCATGCCGACGCTGGCCCGGGTGCCGAGCTGGATGAAGCCCTTGTCCACGTCGTTCTGGATCGTCTTGACCTTCGGGTCGTCCTGGTTGATCGGTACGGCGAACTCACCCTCGACCTTGAAGTTGCGGCCCTCGATCCCGTTGGTGAGCAGGACCGAGCCCTCCTTGGACTGCAGCTTGTCCAGCGTCTGCAGGACCTGGTCGAGCTGCTCCTCGGTCCGGATCCGCTGCTTGGAGATCGCCATCACCATGTTGTAACCGGTGAACGGGTAGGAGAACTTCTTGCCGTCCGAGCGCTCCAGGTTGCCGACCAGGGTGACCTTGTCGAAGTCCTTCGGGCTCTTCTCCTTGAACAGGTCGAGCAACTGGGTGGCGCGGACGTTGACGTCGATGATCATGCCGCCCTTGCCCTGCACGAACGGGTTGTTCCAGTTGCCGGTGTCCAGGGTGGCGAAGTCGGGGTTGACCAGGCCTTCCTGCACCCAGCCCCGCAGCCACTTGTTCGCGGCCAGGAACTCCGGGGTGTCGAAGCCGGGGACGAGCTTGCCGTCGCGCTCACCCCACGCGTTGGGAGCGCCGAACCAGGTCTCGATCACGTCGTACGGGCTGGCACTGCTGTAGCCACCGGGCCACTTCGGGATGATCAGGCCGTAGGTGTCCTTCTTGCCGTTACCGTCCGGGTCCTGCTCGGTGAACGCCTTCGCGACCGCCCGCAGCTCGTCGACCGTGCGCGGCTCCTTCAGACCGACCTTGGCCAGCCAGTCCTTGCGGATCACGATGCCGGAGCGCAGCAGCGGCCGGACCCGGTAGATGCCGTAGGTCTTGCCGTTGGTCGTCGAGTTCTTGGCGATCTGCTCGTTGGCAGGCTTCAGGTTCGGATACTTGTCGAGCTTGCCGGTCAGGTCCCAGAACGCGCCGGCCTCGGCGGCCTTCACGAACGACGAGCCCTTCTCGTTCGTCACCATCACATCGGGCAGCTTGTCCGAGGCCAGCGTGACGTTCGACTTGTCGCCGTACTCGGCGTTCGGAACCCAGGTGACCTTGAGCTTCTTGCCGATCAGTTTCTCGACCGCCTGCTGGAGCTCACCACCCGGATCGGGTGCGGTGCCGAACAGCGGCGCCATCACGGTGAGCTCGTCGGTGGCCTGGCCCTTGTCGTCGCTGCCGCCGGAACATCCGGCAACGGCGAGCAGGGTCAGTGACGCGGCCAGCGCGACACTTCCCCGGGAGATGATGGTCATGAGGTCCCTTTCAGATGCAGACGCGCCTCGTTCTCGGCGAAGAAGCGCAGGCAGAGCCACGTGTTCAGCTGGATCCAGGCACCGCCGGCCAGCAGGATTCCGAGCACCGGGAACTTCGCCGAGACGTAGCCGATGCAGAGCGCGACGAAGAGCAGTACCGCCGACGACGCCGGCCGGGCCAGGGCGATCAACGATGCCTTGGGCAACAACTCGCGGGTGCGGAGGTCGAAGTGCACCGCCATCGGCAGCAGGTACGCGCTGATCACGCCGAGCACGGCGAGCGCGCCCAGACTGGCGAGGCGGGGGAGTGATGCGCTCGCTCCGAGCGAGGCGAAGTACAGGTAGTTGCCGACCAGCAGCACCGCGGCGACGACCGCCGGCAGCCCCACCAGGGTGCCGCGACGGAACTCGCGCCGAAACGCCTGCTGGAAGGCGGGGAAGATATGAAACGATTCACCGAAAGACCGACGTCGAGCCAGGGAATAGGCCGCGAGAGTAGCCGGACCGATACCCAGTGCGACACCGCCGATCAGGGTGAAGCCGAGCCACAGGCAGTTCAGCCGGACCGCCCAGATCACCTCATCTGCAACGTCATACAGCTTGATCGACCAACCAGTGCCTCTCATCGTCACTCCTTGGCCGATACATTCTGCGGGCGAAAAGTGATGTGACCGTATGGTTGAATCGTCTCAATGTCAAGGGTTGGGAAAGCGCTTGTCGGTGACTGGACGAGGGACCGGTCGAGGCCTGTCCGCAGGCGTACTCAGGCGCGCGAAACGCGCAGGTTCGCGTACTCGCCGATGAGCGGCGCCATCTGCCGCAGGCCGAGTTTGCCGCCGGTCAGCGGCTGCTCGTCGTACCACTCGAAGCTGACCAGGTCATTGATCGCGAACGTGATCAAACCGCTCCGCACCGACAGTCGCAGCCGGTACGGGCCTTGCGCATCCGCGACCGATGGCAACGGATCGGCGCCCTGCGCGACCAGGTGAAAACCGTGGCTCTTCCGCAGATTACAGGTGTGGAATGCGCGCTCCCCGGGCCAGCGCCGCCGGAAGTACGAAACGTGGTACGTGTCGAGGTCACCGTGGTGGTACTGCTCGTACGGTCCCGTCCGTGGCGCCAGGTCGAACAGATCCTCGCCGTTCCGGCCCGCCGCGTGGAAGAACAGAATGCACAACCCTGGCTCGTGAATCGGCCAGAAGTCCCACTCCACCACGATGTCGGCCGGGAAGGTCTCGGGACACCAGAGTACGACGTTCGCGTCCTGGCCCTCGTCGGCCGATCGGGTGCTCTCGAGCCGCAGCCGGCCGAGTGGGAAGGAGACGGCGCCATCACCCTCGAGCCGGAAGCCGGCCAGGTCATCGGCCGTGGCGAGCGGGTTGTCGTACAGGATCATCGCTGCACGGTACTGGAGGCCCGGACGATCAGGTCGGGCTGGAAGATCACCTGACGATGCCGGTGGCTGTCGGCGGCCTCGACCTCTTCCTGGAGTAGCTCCATCGCCGATCGGCCGAGCAGCTCGGCAGGCTGCCGCACCGACGACAGCGGTACGGCGGCCGCGCGCGCGAAGTCGATGTCGTCGTACCCGACGATGGCCATGTCCTCGGGTACCCGCAGGCCGGCGGCGGCCATCGCCTGCAGGAAGCCCAGCGCCAGCAGGTCGTTGGCGAGGAAAGCGGCGGTCGGCCGGGATCTCGCCGGCAGGGCGGCAAGCTTTTCGCCGATCACCCGGCCCTCGGTCACGCCCATGACGTCGACCTCATGGCACTGCAGTTTCACGGTGCCGACCTGCTCGACAACGGCGGTGATGCCGGCCATCCGGTCGGCGACCTGCTGCACCCCGAAAGGGCCGCCGATGAAGGCAATCCGGCGATGTCCGGTCTCGATCAGATGCTCGCCGACCAGCCGTCCGCCGAGCTGGTCGTCGACGCTCACCGAGCAGAGTCCGCTCTCCGCCGTACGGTCGACCAGGACCACCGGCGTACCGCGGGCGATCATCGCGGTCAGCCGGGGATCGTTGCTGTCGAACGGCGTGATCAGGATGCCCAGGACACGCTGCTGCTCGAGCTGGTCCAGGTGGTGACCTTCGCGGACCCGGTCGGTCTTGCTGTTGCAGAGCATCACCATCGTGTCGTGCGCGTAGGCGAGCGCCTCCGCGCCCTCGGCGATGGCGGTGAAGAACGGGTTGGCGACGTCGAAGACGATCAGCCCGACGGTCCGGCTGCGGCCGGCGCGGAGGTGCCGAGCGGCTTCGTTGCGGACGAATCCGAGCGCCTGGATGCTGTCCTGCACGCGCTGTCTGGTGGTCGCCGCAACGATCCAGGGGCGGTTCAGAACGTTGCTGACGGTCCCTACCGAGACGCCTGCCCGCTGGGCGACTTCTTTGATGCTGGGCGTCGCCATCGTCCTCCGTCCTGGCAACCGGTGCCGTGGTCCGCGCAGTTTACAAGGGTGTCTGCGGAAGGCCCTGGTGTGGCTGGCGGCGCGAACTGTTCACGCTCACATGTTTCGTGACCAGGTCTTGTCAGGGTCCTGAACATGCGCTTTCATCATGGTGATCGAGCGATTCCGGAGTGTGTTCGCGCTCACAGTCGCCGATTCCGCGCCCGCCTCTCATCCCCTGCCGGACCGCGCCGTCAGCTTTTCCTTCGCCCAATGAGGAAGAGGTACCGCCCCATGTCCAGCCTCCGAAAAGTGCTCATTGCCTCGGCACTGACCTTTGCTTCGCTGAGCCCGTTACCGGCCACCGCACAACCGTCGGCATTGCCCGCGGGTTGCTCGGGAACCGCGCCGATCCAGTGCCATTTCGACGTTGCTCCTGGCAACTATGACGTCACGGTCGACCTCGGCAGCACGACCAAGGCTGCCACCACCGGCATGTCGGTGGAGACCCGCAGGCAGGTGCTGCCGGTCGTCTCCACCCGCGCGGGTCAGGTGATCCGCAGTACCGCCACGGTCAACGTTCGCATCCCCGAAGGGCAGCCGACGGGCCAGGGCGGAACGGGTACCGCGGGCCTGAGCATCACGTTCGACGGGAGTGCGCCGGCGATCGGCGCGCTGACCGTCAAGCCGGCCTCGGCGCCGCTGGTTGCCTACCTCGCCGGTGACTCGACCGTCTGCGATCAGCCAGGAGCGCCGTACGCCGGATGGGGGCAGTTGCTGCCCACGCGCGTCCGCAACGGTGCCGTCGTCGCGAACTACGGGGACTCCGGCGAGAGCTCCGGTAGCTTCCTCGCGAACGCCGCGTTGTTCCCCAAGATGAAGCCGCTGATCAAGAGCAACGATCTGGTCTTCATCCAGTTCGGCCACAACGACAAGGACACCACCGCGACGGCGTTCCGCGACAACCTCACGAAGCTGGTCAACGGCGTTCGCGAGCGTGGCGGCAAGCCGGTGCTGATGACCCCGCCGGTCCGACGGCTGTTCAGCGGCAACTCGCTCACTCCGACCGCGTTGCACATCAACGGTCGTGGCGTGGACCTGCCCGCGATGATCCGGGCGCTCGGTCAGAGCGCGAACGTTCCGGTGATCGACCTGACCGCCAAGAGCAAGGCGTTGGTCGAGTCGCTCGGGCCGACGGCGTCGCAGCAGCTGTTCCTCACCAGAGAGAACAACGACAACACGCACTTCTCGGTGTACGGCGCGACGCAGATGGCGGAGCTCGTCGTCCAGGGGATCCGTGAGCGCAACCTCTCGCTGACGACCTTCCTGAAGGCCGGCGCTTTGGCGGAGACTGACGCCTCGGTGCCTTCCCAGCCTTCCCAGATGGCTCAGACCGAGACGCTCGACCGCGGTGTGATCAGTGTGCACACGGCGAAGGGGAACCGTGTCAGCTGGCGGTTGCTCGCGGACGACCCGCAGGGTGTTACCTACAACGTCTACCGCGACGGCACCAAGGTGAACTCCGCGCCGGTCAGTGGCCCGACGAGTTTCGTGGACGCGGAGGGACCGGCCGGCGCGAAGTACGTCGTACGGGCTGTTACCGATGGGGTCGAGCGGCAGGCGAAGTTCGCTGCTGAGGACTCGCTGACGTTGGACAGTGTCAACGGTGCGGAGGCGAGCAGCCGAGACGTTCCGCTGCAGATCCCGCCGGGTGGTACGACGCCTTCCGGTGAGGCCTACACCTATACCGCCAACGACACCAGCGTCGGTGACCTGGACGGTGACGGGCAGTACGAGATCGTCGTCAAGTGGGATCCGACCAACGTTCACGACAATGCGCACGCCGGCTACACCGGCAACGTCTACCTCGATGCCTACAAGCTGAACGGGACGAGGTTGTGGCGGATCGACCTCGGCCGCAACATCCGGGCCGGCGCGCACTACACGCAGTTCCAGGTGTTCGACTACGACGGCGACGGCCGCGCCGAGCTCGCCGTGAAGACCGCCGACGGCACCCGGTCCGGGACCGGCCAGGTCATCGGGAGTGCCAGTGCCGACCACCGCAACTCCAGCGGCTACATCCTCACTGGACCCGAGTTCCTGTCCGTGTTCCGCGGCACCGACGGCGCCGTACTGGCAACTGCCAACTACCAGCCGCCGCGCGGCACGGTGTCGTCCTGGGGCGACAACTACGGCAACCGGGTCGACCGCTTCCTAGCCGGTACGGCGTATCTGGACGGCTCGCGTCCCAGCATCATCATGGCGCGTGGCTACTACACGCGTTCCGTCATCAGCGCGTGGGACTTCCGCAACGGCGCTTTGACGCAGCGCTGGATCTTCGACTCCAACAGCGCCGGCAGCGCGTGGACCGGGAAGGGGAATCACAACCTCTCCATTGCCGATGTCGATGCCGACGGACGTGACGAGGTCATGTACGGGTCGATGGCGATCGACGACAACGGCCGTGGCCTGTGGCAGAACGGCACGCATCACGGCGACGCCTACCACGTCAGCGACTTCATCCCCTCCCGCCCAGGACTTGAGGTGTTCAAGCCGTCGGAGTGGACCAGCGAAGTGGCGCATTGGATGGGTGACGCGCGGACCGGTCAGATCATCTGGAGTGCTCCGTCGTGCGGCTGTGACAACGGCCGAGGAGTCGCCGCGGACATCTGGGCGGGTAACCCCGGGGCGGAAGCCTGGTCGTCGGCAGTCAGCGGTCTGCGGAGCGGTACCAACGGCAACCAGGTCGCGGCCCGCAAGCCGGGGTCGATCAACTTCGTGGTCTGGTGGGACGGTGACGCGCAGCGTGAGTTGCTCGACGGCACCAACATCGACAAGTACGGCACCGGCGGTGACACTCGCCTGCTGACCGGCTCCGGGGTTGTCTCCAACAACGGGACGAAGTCGACGCCGGCACTGTCGGCCGACATTCTTGGTGACTGGCGGGAGGAAGTGATCTGGCGGACGTCGGACAACCGGGCGCTGCGGATCTACTCGACGACGGACAGTACGTCGATCACCCGGCCGTCGCTGATGCAGGACCGGCAGTACCGGGTGGCCGTGGCGTGGCAGAACACCGGCTACAACCAGCCGCCGCACCCGAGCTTCGCGATCAGCAGCACGCCCGTCGCCGCCGATGCTCCGATGCTGGCTGGCAACGGACTGCCGAACGACTCGAACATCCAGTACTACGGCCGCTGGAACCGGTCGAACACGTCGTGGTACTGGATGGGCTGGGCCGGCGGCTATGTCGAGACGAACTTCACCGGAAGCTCCATCGGCGTCCGCCAGCGCAACGCGATCGACCTGTACTACTCGGTCGACGGGAAGCCGCTGCAGTGGCGACGCAATGTCTCCGGCAACGTCACTCTCGCCACCGGTCTGTCGAGCGGCACCCACAAGATCCGGGTCGGTTATCGGGAGCGGGCGGGTTCGTACACCGGTGATCCGGTCTTCGGCGGTTTCCTCCTCGCGAGCGGCGGAGGGACTGCTGCGACCAGCCGACCGGCGAAGCTCGTCGAGTTCATCGGCGACTCGATCACGGTCGGCCAGCCGAACGGCAACCGCCCGTTCACGTCGTACCCATGGCTTACCGGTGAAGCGCTGAAGGCCGGTCACACCCAGGTCGCGCAAGGTGGTGCCTGCCTGGTCGCCCAGGACTGCTACGGAATGGTCGACTGGTTCCGCCGATCCTCGAACACGGCGACCACCGACGACTGGAACTTCTCGACGTACCAGGCCGCTGGGGTCGTGATCAACCTTGGCACCAACGATGTCGGCCATAGTGTTTCGGGGCCGACGTTCCAGCAGAACTACGTGGTGATGCTCGAGCGCGTCCGACGGGCCTACCCGAACGCGCAGATCTTCGCGATGGGCACCTTCCGCAACCGCTACCTGCCGGAGACCCGTAACGCCGTCGCGGCCCGGACCTCTGCCGGGGACACCAGGGTCCGCTTCGTCGACACCACCGGATGGATCACCACGGCGGACACCCATGACAACGTCCATCCGACCGACGCAGGGCACGTGAAGATCGCGCAGCGCCTGACCGCCGTCCTCGACGACTACATCTAAGGAGTGCGCGATGAATCTTCGATCAGTCCTCGTCCGTACTGCGCTGCTGACCAGCGCGACCATCGTCTTCTCGACCGTCACCGCTAGTGCGGCGACACCTACGGTCGCCAACGGCTGTGCGTCATCACCCACCACGGCGTCGGCCGCTCCGGCGGCGCAAGCTCCCATTACCGTCTGGCTCGCCGGCGACTCCACGATGGCAGCGCCGTCGGGCGGCGCGGTGTGTCCGGCCGGGTGGGGGTCTCAGGTCGCCCCCTACTTCAACACCAACGTGACGGTGCGGAACAGCGCCGTCGGCGGACGCAGCATCCAGACCTGGCTGTACGAGGGCAACGTCACCGGTACGAAGAACTCGGCCGGTGAGTGCATCCTCAGTTCGAACACGTATTCATCGCGCTGGCAGGCGATGCTCAACTCGACGACCGGGATGAAGGCCGGCGACTATCTGCTGATCCAGTTCGGGATCAACGACGGTGATCCCAATTGCCCTCGGCATGTAGGTTCGGCGCGCTACCGCGAGCTTCTCGGCGTGATGGCTGCCGCGGCCAAGGCCCGGGGCGCGAAGCCTGTCTTCATGACCCCGGTCTCTGCGATCAGGTGCTCGGGCAGTACGGCGGTTGGCACCCGCGGGTTCATCAGCGAGACGAACGCTGCCGCGACTGCCAACCAGGTACCGGTCATCGACCTGCACCGCTTGAGCTACACGCTGTACAACACCCTGAAGTTCTGCCCGAACAACGGCGACTGGGGATCGGGACCGGTCGGTGCGTTCTTCTGCAACGACCACACCCATTTCGAAGCCGCCGGTGCTCGTCAGATCGCGGGCGTGGTCACGAAGGCGGTGCGTGACCAGCAGATCCCGCTGTCGGCGTACCTGAGGTAGAACGGCTCATCGCACGACGCCGTCGATCTGGATCGTCTGTACGGCGCCCGCTGCGAAGGGCACCTGCACAACCTCCCCGCTGACCGTCAGGTCCTGGCGACGCGTGTACCGGTCGCCAGAGCCTGACGTCAGTGTGGACCAGCGAGTGGCCGTGCCGTTCGGCACCGTGCCGAACGGCGACAGGTCGAACGTGAGGTTCTGCGCGGCTCCGTTGTTCGCGGCAACGATCACCAGGCGTCGCGCCGCCGCGTCATGGGCCGCTACCGCGTAGTCGACACCGGTGTTGATGATCCGCATACCAGGGCGGATGTGCCGGGTGAACTGGGCGACGACGTACAGCTTGGTCTCGACCGCACCCGCCTGGCCCGCGTTGCCGTCGTACCGGAGCAAGCCCCAGCCGGCGGTCGGGTCCATCACCTGCCAGTAGCACCACGCGGTCGGCTTGAGCCACCGGAAGTCCATCAGCAGGCAGCGGGCGGTCATCATGCCGCTGCCGTCCGAGTCGCCGTGCTCGGAGTTCCAGAGAATCTTGCCTGAGGCCCGTACTTCGTTGCCCAGCAGGTCGCGCCGACCGCTCAGCCCCTGGTAGCCATGCACGTTGACCTGCCGGACGCGGTCCTTGGTGGCCGAGTCGAAGCTGCTCCACGTCGTACGGGCAAGGTCGTAGTTCGTCTCGTCGGAGGCCGAGATTGCCACGCCGCTGAGGCCGACCCGGTCGAGTTCGGTGCGCAGGTTGCTGATGACGCTGCGCTGGGTCGTGGCGTCGATGTGGCAGCCTTCCTGGCCGCCGTCGGCCTTCCACCAGTTGGACGACGGCTCGTTGAACGCGTCAACGGTTCGGAAGTTCACACCCCACTGGTCGCGGGCGCGGCGAGCGGTCGCGGCGAGGTGTAGCGCGTGCTGGCGGTGGTTCCAGGACTGGAGATTGTTGCCGCCGTCCGCGGCGCCGGACGGGTTGTGGTTCGAGCACATCCACCACATCGGCGAGTTGGCGAACAGCTCGCTGATCGCGCCGCGCTGGGTCGCCTTGGTCAGCATCGCGCGCTGCTTGGCGTCGGCGTTCCAGTTCCAGGCTGCGGATGCCGGGTCCTCGTTTCCCCAGTCCTGCCAGAAGCCCTCGATCTGCTTGAACCTCGGGATGTTGGGTGAGGCAACCATCCGCTCGCTGCCGACCGCGTTCCAGCTGCACGCACCGAGGTTGTAGCGGGCGATGTTCATCCCGAGGCCGGGCAGCGAGGCGCCGTTGTAGCTCACGGTCTTCGTGGTGAAGAACAGATCGGCGAAGTCATCCCGGTCGCCGAACACGTTGGCCCACCACGCCAAGGAGGTGCCCCAGCCCTCCCAGGCACCCTGATCAGCGGCAGGATCGACACGGACGGTCGCGTCGGCGCGCGCCGTACCAGTACTGAGTACGGCGCTTGCGGCGGTGACGCCGGCCGCGGCGAGCAGCGTACGGCGGTGGATGTTCACGGGTGAGTCCATGGGGCGGTCTCCTAGCTGGGGGCGGTGGTGGTCAGGGTCGGTAAATTCAGGGTTGGTAGATGACGCCGAGTTTGTCGATTCCATCGCCTGCTCTGCCGGTGAAGCCGATGATCTGCCAGCCGGTCGGGGCGGTGTAGGTGACGGTGTCGGCGGTCGGGGTGCCGGCGGACAAGGTGCGGCCGGTGCTGGTGGTGATGGCGGCTGAGAAGAGTCTGGTCCGCTGGTTGTATTTGCCTTGGGACAAGGTGATCCGGACGATGCGTTCGTTCGGCGCGAGGGTTAGTTCGGTCTGGGTTCCGCCGGTGCCGCCGTGGGTCAGGACGGTGCCGTTGGACAACGTCAGGCCGACCCGGTCGAGGCGTGCAGCGCCGCTCAGGCGGACGGATCGTACGCCGGTGCTGCCCGCGATCCGGTCGACGTCGGTGAACGGAGTGCCGTGCGGGCCGCCGTACTGGTCGCTCATCCGGAGCTGGTCGTTGAGGGACCAGTTGAAGCGGACCAGGTGCGGGTAGTGGTCCGACAACGGCTTGCCGGCGCTGTCGAGGAACTTCTGGTTCTCGTTGTTGTACTGGGTTGCGGTGAGGTTGATGAACCTGTTGCCGCGGTAGAGGACCTTGTCGACCACCTCGCAGGAGTTGGTCACCGCATTGGGATCGCAGACCAGTGCAGGGCTGCCGAGGGGCGGAGCCTGGCCGCCGCGGATCAGCTGGACCCAGGCGTCGGTGAGGCCGGCGCCGGTGACGAGTTCGCGGATGTTGTCCTCGGTCCTGGTGTAGCGAGTGTTGGTGTCACCCATCACGATCACCGCGTTCCCGGCCGAGTTGGCGGCGATGTACTGGGTGAGCTGGGTGATGTTGGCGCGGCGGGCGGTGAGGTCGGCGGGCTCGACTCCGGCGTTGGGGTGCAGGTTGTAGAGATCGACGTACACGCCTTCGGCGAGCCGGATCCGGTTGAGGCTGAATCCCTTGGGGGTCAGGCAGTCCGTGCCGTTGCACTTCGACCACTTGGTCCGGTCGAAGTCGTCGAACGGGAAGCGGGACAAGGTGTTCAGGCCGTCGCCGAACGGCACTCCGCCGCTGGTCGCCGTACGGTAGGGATGGTTGTCGCCGGCGTAGAGCGCGGCGTGATAGTTGAAGTCCTCTTGCACGGTGACCACGTCGTACTCGGCCAGCCGGGGACTGATCAGGGGTGTGTTCTTCTCCGGATCACCCGACGAGATCCCGTCGGGCAACCCGGCCACGTTGTACGTCAGGACGGAGAACGAGTTCACCGCGGCCTGGGCCTCGGGGGCCGTGGTCGTCAAGCTGCCGGCACTCAGAAGGACGGCCGTCAGGACGGCCAGGAGCGATCTGCGCATCAGAGGTTCCCCTGTGCTCACACTGCATGGAAGGGCGGAAGTGTTAACGCTAACTTTCGACCCTTGTCAGCACAATGGCGAACCAGTGAACGCTACGTTGCGCCGTCAGGTCGTGGTCCGGGCGTAGAGTTTGGCCACCATCTGTCGCCGCTGAGGACCTATGACCGACACCGTGCCAAAACAGAACAAGCGCCCACCGACGATCCACGACGTCGCCGCCCAGGCGGGGGTCTCGCGTGGCACGGTGTCCCGCGTTCTGCAAGGTGGGCACAACGTCAGTCCGGCGAGCCACCGCGCGGTCGACGCCGCCATCCGCAAGCTTGGCTACGTGGTGAACCGGGCAGCCCGGAGCCTGGTGACCCGGCGAGCCGGCTCGGTCGCGTTCCTGCTGTCGGAGGCGCACGAGCGGCTGTTCCAGGATCCCAACCTGGCCACCCTGCTGCGTGGCTGCACGACTGCCCTCGCCGAGCACGACGTCCCGCTCGTCCTGATCGCGGCCGGCACCGAGGCAGAGCGCCGCCGGATCGCTCCCTACCTCTCGGCCCATCAGGTCGACGGCGCGCTGCTGTTCAACTCGAACCGCGGGACGCCGATGATCGACCTGCTGCAGCAGGCCGGCCTGCCGTTCGTCTGCTGCGGCAAACCCCAGGACCAGAGCGGATCCATCTCCTACGTTGTCGCCGACGACCGCGAAGGCGCACGGACGATGATGCGGTACCTGGTCGACGCTGGCCGCAAACGCATCGCAACCATCGCCGGCCCGTCCGACGGACCCGGCGGATCCGACCGCTTGCAGGGCTACCGCGACGTGCTCACCGAGCGCAAGATCCGCTTCGACAAGCGCCTGGTCGCAACCGGTGACTACAGCCGCGCAAGCGGGGAGTCGTGCATGCGGGACCTGCTCACCCGTGCCCCGGACCTCGACGCCGTATTCGTCGCCTCAGACCTCATGGCGGAAGGAGCCCTCCGCGCAATCGAACGCGCCGGTCGCACAGTCCCCGACGACATCGCCGTCGGCGGCTTCGACGACTCCTCGGTCGCCACCGCAACGATCCCCACCCTGACCACCATGCGGCAACCATGGCAACGCATCAGCGACATGATGGTCCGCCAACTACTAGCCCAAATCGAAGGCGACGGCCCAGCCACAGTAATCCTCCCCACCGAACTAGTAATCCGAGACTCAGCCTGACCCC
>NZ_SMKA01000062.1 GCF_004348455.1 Kribbella albertanoniae | reverse complement strand
GCCCCAAACCGACGGCGCTGCCCCGCCCGTCCTCGCCGCCGCCGTCGACCCAGCCTGCGGGTAGTTACGAGGAGCAGTGCCGTCGTTTCGGGTTCGACCCGAAATGGTGCGTTCCGTACGGCCGCTCCACTCCGTGAACGTGCGGGGCGAATTCGTGCCATGAGCAACGGCGTAGTGAGCGCACGCACTGTCCGCGGCCGGCCAGGAATCGTCGCTGCGTTGGCGGTCACCCAGACCGTCGGGTACGGCGTCCTCTACTACGTTTTTGGCGTGTTTCTAGGACCAATGAGTGACGATCTGCGGATCTCGCCGGTCACCGCCGCTGGAGCGATGACCGTCAGTGTGCTGATCAGCGGAGCCTTGTCGGTACCGATCGGGCGCTGGCTCGACGTACGGGGTGGCCATGGCCTGATGACTGCCGGCTCGTTGCTCGGCAGTTGCTCGGTGATCGCCTGGTCCCAGGTCCAGTCCGCGGTCCAGTTGTACGTCGCTTTCGCTGGAATCGGAGTCGCGTCGTCAATGGTCCTCTATGCGGCGGCTTCTGCGGTTCTGGTCAATGTGCTCGAACCGGCCCGGAGGTCTCGCGCATTGTTGGCGGTGACCCTGGTTGCCGGTTTGGGCAGCACCATCTTCATCCCCCTCGCCGGGCAACTCGTGGACAGGGTCGGCTGGCGCGACGCACTGCTGGTCCTGGCCCTGCTCCACAACGTCGTCACCGTGCCCCTGCACCTGATCGCTCTCCGCGGCACGGCTCGTGCTTCCAGAAGCACGGCAACCGGCAACGCCCACGACCAGGCCGTGGTGGCTCGAGCACTGCGGGATGCAGGGTTTTGGTTGCTGACCATTGGTTTCGTGCTGCACAACGCGGCGATCGCCGTGGTGACAGTGCATCTGGTCTTCTATCTGGTCGCCTCCGGTCACTCACCCACGGTGGCCGCTGGGTTGGCAGGTCTCCTCGGCATCTTCTCCGTAGCCGGCCGGATCGTGATAGCGGTTCTGCAACGGTGGTTGCCCCTGACCTCAGTCGCGCCGGGCATCTTCCTGCTGCAAGGCGCGGCGATCGCCGTACTTCCAGCAGTCGACCGGTTTCCGATCGGTGCCTTGGCCTGCGTCACCGTCTTCGGGTTCGGCTTCGGATTTGCGGCATTGGCGACTCCGGTCATCCTGCTCGACCGGTACGGCGTGTCCGGCTTCGCCACGATCTCCGGTTACCTGGCCACCCCGGTCTTCGTGGCCAGAGCGCTGGCGCCCCTCGGGGCTGCCGTGATCGCAGCCGGCTCCGGGTACCGACTACTGATGCTGCCGGTCGTCGTGGCCTGCTTCCTGGCGAGCCTCTGTCTAAGCCTGACCTGGTATCTCCCGGCGTCCAAGGCGATGAAAGCGCACTGAAAGCGTCCCTTGCGAGACTCCCCGGACGGTGAGGTGCACCGGGACTGGGGAGGACTGATGTCGGAGCGTGTCGTGCGTGGTGGGGTGGCATGTCTGGTGGGGCTGACGCTTGTGGCCGGGACGATTGTCCCGGCGGGCGCGGTATCTCCTCCGGTGAAGCAGGAGCCGCTGGTCAAGGCAGCCAAGGTGAAATCCGTGTCCGGCAAGGACTACAAGCCGATACCGCGCAAGCCGGATCTGAACGTGGACGTCGTGAAGACACCGACCGTCACCTGGCCGGCAGCAGGCACGGCGGAGGTCGCCGTACCGGAGCCCACCTGGGCCGCGAGGCTGTCCGGGGTGATGCCGAAGAGCGCCGCCGGAGTTTTGCCGGTCTCGGTGGGACCGGCAAAGGCCGACGGCAATTCACCCAGCAGCGTCAAGGTGGATCTGCTCGGGCGGCAGGGTTCGTCAGTGGTGGTGAAGCTGACGAACACCGACAAGAGCAAGGCCGCAGGCAAGGTCTCGCTGGAGCTGAACTACGAGGCGTTCCGCCACGCGTACGGCGGCGACTGGGCGACCCGGCTGCAGTTGGTGGACCTGCCGACCGGGAAGCCGATCCCGACCCGCAACACCGGATCCGGCAAGCTCAGCGCGGATGTGCCGGCGACCGGCGTCTTCGCGATGCAGGCGGCCGCCAGCGGGCCCGCGGGCGACTTCGGCGCGACGGCGTTGGCGCCCAGCGCGTCCTGGTCGGTCGGCGGGTCGTCAGGTGACTTCAACTGGCAGTACCCGATGCGCACACCTCCTGGTACCGGCGGGCCTACTCCTCAGATCAGCCTGGGCTACTCGTCCGGCGGCGTCGACGGCCGGACCTCGTCGACCAACAACCAGACCTCGTGGGCCGGGGAAGGATTCGACCTGGCTCCGGGTGGTTCGATCGAGCGGCGGTACGCGTCGTGTGGGTCGAAGTCGGAGAAGACCGGAAACAACGGCACGCGCCCGGTCGGCGACCTCTGTTTCGCCACCGACAACGCGACATTCAGCCTGAACGGCAAGGGTGGCGAGCTGGTCCGCGACGACCAGACCGGACAGTGGCGCCCGAAAGGTGATGACGGCACGAAGGTCGAGCGGCTGCAGGGTGCAGTCAATGGTGACCAGGGCGACAGTGCCACGACCACCGGCGAGCACTGGCGGATTACGGGCAAGGACGGTACGCAGTACTACTTCGGCCTGAACAAGATCCCCAGCCCGAATGCCGTCGACACGAACTCGACCTGGGTCGTCCCGGTGGCCGGCAACCACGCCGGTGAGCAGTGCCACCAGGCCGCCTTTGCGAACTCGTTCTGCAATCAGGCGTACAAGTGGAATCTCGACTACGTGGTCGACCCACACGGGAACACGATGTCGTTGTTCTACGAGACCGAGAAGAACAACTACGCGTACAACGGCACCGAGACCACTGTGAAGTCGTACGACCGCGCGGGTCACATCAAGCGGATCGACTACGGGCAGACCGCGGGTCAGGTCTTTTCCGAGAAGCCGGTCGCCCGGGTCCACTTCGACACGACCCAGCGCTGTGTGGCCGGGATCAACTGTGCACCGGCGGACTTCCTGGACACCCCGACGGATCAGGAATGCTCCAGCACGACCAGGTGTACGAAGTTCGGCCCCAGCTTCTTCACGAAGACAAAGCTGTCCAAGGTCCGGACCGAGGTGCTCCGTGGTACGACGTACGACACGGTGGACAGCTACACGTTCCGGCACAGCTTCCCGAACCCGGGTGACAACACCAGTCCGCGGTTGTGGCTGGAGGCGATCACGCACGCCGGTGAGGTGGGTACGGGTGCGGTCTCGATGCCTGAGGTGAACTTCGACAAGGTTCAGCTGAACAATCGGGTCGCGGACGGCAGCGGTCAGTCGCTGCTGGACTGGTTCCGGATCAAGGCGATCCACTACGGCACCGGCGGCGAGCTCTCGGTCTCCTACTCCGCGAAGGACTGCAGCCTGCCGGGCAACGTCCCGCCTGTCGACGACAACCACCGCCGCTGTTACCCGGTGAAGTGGACGCCGCCGGGTGCCGTCGACGAGCGGGAGGACTGGTTCCACAAGTACGTGGTGACGTCTGTGGTCGAGTCCGATCGGGTCACCGGGATGGTTCCGGTGATGACGACCGTGACCTACCCGGAGGGTCCGTCGTGGCGGCACGACGACGAGGACGGGCTGGTCGAGATCGGCCGCAAGACCTGGTCGCAGTGGCGTGGCTACGAGCGAGTGGTTGTGACCAAGGGGCACCCGTCCGGAACCCAGTCGGTCACCGAGCACAGGTACTTCCAGGGCATGGACGGTGACAAGCTGAAGGCCGGCGGCGTCAAGGACGTCCAGATCGAGGACTCGACCGGAGCGAAGGTCGACGACCTGAACAGCCTGGCCGGTCAGGAACGGGAGACCAGCAAACTCGTCAACGGCGCGGTCGCCGAGCGCACCATCACCGACTCCTGGGTGTCCCCGCCGACGGC
The DNA here is from genome assembly GCF_004348455.1 of Kribbella albertanoniae. Classification (GTDB taxonomy): domain Bacteria; phylum Actinomycetota; class Actinomycetes; order Propionibacteriales; family Kribbellaceae; genus Kribbella; species Kribbella albertanoniae. The sequence continues at coordinate 30,758 of NZ_SMKA01000062.1, read as the reverse complement.
GACCAGGGTCCGCGACTGGGGTACGACGAGTGCGTTCCAGGTCGAGCAGAAGGCGGTCCGGCAGTGGACGGCCAAGCCTGGTGGCGGCTTCCAGGAGACGGCGGCGAGCAACGAGTACACCTCGACCGGTGTTCTCACCGCCTCGTCCAATGCCAACGACCTGGCGACCACTGCGGACGACACGTGTACCCGGTTCGAGTACGCGAGCAACGCAACCAAAGGCATCGCGGAGCTGCCGACCCGGACCCAGACGGTCGCCAAGGCGTGTGACCAGCCGTGGACCAAGGACGACGTCGTCTCGGACCAGAAGCAGTCCTACCAGGGCGGCGCTGCCCCGGAGAACGGCAAACCGATCGCGACCCAGCGGCTGAGCGGGTTCACCAGCGCGGGCGCGCCGACGTACCAGACGGTGAAGCTGACCTCGTACGACGACCATGGCCGGAAGAAGACCGAGACCGACGCGAAGGACCGGACGAGCACGTTCGAGTACTTCCCGGCGGACGGTCCGGTGACCAAGACGACGGCGACGCTGTCGAACGGACACAGCACGAGCACGGACCTGGACCCGGCCTGGGGCCAGTCGACCAAAGTCACCGACGTCGCCGGCCGGGTGACGGTGTCGCAGCGGGATCCGATCGGGCGGATCAGCAAGGTCTGGCTACCCGGCCGGGCCCAGACCGCGACCCCGAACGTCGAGCACATCTACCACGCCGGGGTCGACGCGCCGAACGTGGTTCAGAGCAAGCACCTGCAGTCGGACGGGTCGGTCGAGACGAGGTACGAAGTCCTGGACGGGCTGCAGCGCAAGCGCCAGGTCCAGCAGCCGGCCGCGGATGGGATCGGCCGGGTCGTCACCGACATCGAGTACGACTCCCGTGGTCTGCAGATCATCGAGAACAGCCCGTACTACAACGACGGGCCGCCCGGGATCGTCCCCTACGACCCGGTCGAGGAGGAGCTCCCGGCGCGCAAGGCGACCGAGTTCGACGAGGCCGACCGGCCGACGAAGGAAGCGTTCTGGTCCCTCAACCAGGAGAAGTGGTTCACCACCCACACCCATGAGCCGGACCGGCAGACCGTGAACCCGCCGACCGGTGAGCAGGCGACCACGAAGATCTCCGACGCACAAGGGCGGCCGGTCGAGTTGCGGACCTACAACACTCCGGACCCGAGCACGAACTACGCCAAGACCAGCTACACCTACACCAAGTCGGGTCAGCTGGCCTCGGTCACGGACCCGGCTGGGAACCAGTGGCGCTACAGCTACGACCTGATGGGCCGGCGGACCAAGGTCGAGGAGCCGGATCGCGGGACCAGCCTGTTCACCTACAACGAGCTGGACCAGGTGACGTCGAGCACCGACGGCCGCGGTACCAAGCTGTTCTTCACGTACGACGAGATCGGCCGCCAGCTGGAGGTCCGCGAAGGCAGCGAGACCGGGCCACTCCGGATCGAGCGCACCTACGACAACCTCGCGGCCGGTTCGCCGAGCACGGCGACCCGGTGGGTCAACGGCAACGCGTACAAGACCGAGGTGACCGGGTACGACGTGGGCGGGCAGCCGCTCGGTACCAAGGTCACGATCCCCGCGAGTGAGGGTGCGCTGGCCAAGACCTACGAGATCAGCGCGACCTACACCCAGACCGGTCAGCCCAAGAGCCTCACGATGCCCGGGGTGGGCGGTCTGCCGGCCGAAACGCTGACCACCGGTTACGACGCCAACGAGGTGCCGAAGACGTTGTCGAGTGAGCTGGGCAGCTATGTCACCGATGCGGAGTTCAACTCGTTCGGCGATCTGACGATGGTCGAGCTGCAACCCACGGGCGGGAAGTGGCTACGGCACTCCTACGTCTACGACGAGGCCACGCGACGGATCACCCGGGCCATCAGTCAGCGCGAGACAACCGGTCCGCAGCGGGTCCTGGACCAGTCCTACACCTACGACCACGCGGGCAACGTCACCAAGATCATCGACGCCCCGGCGAGCGGCAGCACGGACCCGGCCGACACCCAATGCTTCGACTACGACGAGTCGCGCCGGTTGACTCAGGCGTGGACTCCGTCGAGTGGGAGCTGCGCGGTGCAGCAGACGAGTGCGAGTCAGCTCGGCGGCCCGGCGCCGTACTGGCACCAATGGACGTTCGATGCCATCGGCAACCGCAAGACCGAGAAGCGGACCGCGACCGCCGGGGTGACGACGAGCACCTATGACTACCCGGCAACAGGCCAGCCCCGGCCGCACGCGGTCCAGAAGATCACGACCAGTGGACCGAGTGGTACCAAGGTCAACGAGTACGGCTATGACGCGATGGGGAACCAGACCAGCCGGACGCTGGCCGGGGTGGGGGAGTCCTTCGACTTCGATGCCGAGGGCAAGCTCGCCAAGGTCACCAAGGGTGACAAGAAGACCGAGTACATCTACGACGCCGACGGGAACCGGTTGCTTCGCAAGGACTCGACCGGTACCACGCTGTACCTGGGGTCGACCGAGCTCCTGCTGATGCCCGACGGTTCCCAGCTGGGGACCCGGCACTACACGTTCGGGAAGCAGACGATCGGGGTCCGGGTCGGAACCAAGCTGACCTGGCTGGGTTCGGATCACCATGGTTCGGCGACGCTGATGGTGGACGCCGAGACCCAGGCGTACCAGCGGAAGCGGATCACGCCGTACGGCGAAGCCCGGGGCGCGGTACCCACCAGCTGGCCCGGCCAGAAGGACTTCGTCGGCGGGACCCGGGACGACTCGACCGGGTTGGTTCATCTCGGGGCCCGCGAGTACGACCCGACGTCCGGCCGGTTCATCTCCGTCGATCCGGTGGTCGATCCCGAGGATCCACAACAGCTCAACGCCTACGCGTACGCGAACAACAGCCCGGTGAGCTTCGTGGATGCCGACGGCAAGCGGTACCGGGTGGAGACCGTCACGGAACTGAAGACGATCGTCCGCCAGCACGTGAAACGGATCGTCGAGCTGCAGAAGGAGGTCATCACGGTCTACGTGAAGATCGTGATCTGGACCTTCATCTCCCGGCTGGCGTCGATCTTCGGCCTGCACAGCCTGGCCGTGAAGAGCACCGCCGAGGTGGCCCGCCAGGTGACGATCTGGAAACAGGTCGTCAAGACGATCAGGTACCACACCAAGGAAGTCATCCGGATCGTCACCAAACGGTTCATCAAACTCTCCGGCACCGACGCCGCCGAGATGAAGAACGCCCTCAATCTGGCGAACAGTGTCGAGGCCGGCCTGAACAACCAGGACAGATCCGTCGACGCGCTGGCCAAGGTGGCCAAGGGGATCGGTGACCGGGCCAGAGCGGCCCAGCTCGCAGCGGCGAAGAACGAAGGACAGAACCAGACGGCCGCGGACAAGGAGGACGCCGAAGGCCGGGAGAACGCCGAGGATCTGGGCAAATCCGGTGGCCGGGCGCTCGGCGGGACACTCGGCGGCTTCGCCGGGCGAGCTCTGGGCGCTGCGGGGCTGGCGTGTGGGCCGATGGCGTGGGCCTGCGTCACCATCCTCGGTGCTGCCGGCGGCTACGCCGGCACCAAGGTCGGCGGCTGGCTCGGTGGTCTCTTCCACGACATGTGGACCAGGCCCAAGACCCAGCCCGACATTACGCGGAAGGAATACAACGACCTCTGCAGCACCCCTGGCGCGCAGGAAGCCTGCAAGTGGTCGACGGTGCCGGGATGAGCCGGTTGCTGGCCGGCCTGACGGCCGGGTTGCTGGTGGTATCGACGGCTGTGGTTGCCGGTCCGGGTGCGGCGGTGTCCGCCGCGCCCGCCCCGGCGCAGGCGCAACGGGTCGAGCTGACGCATCTGCGCTCCGAGACGCGGCAGGTCTTCCAGGAGCCGTCGGGGCTGCACACGCTGGAGCAGTTCGCGTCGCCGGTCAGGGCTCGGAAAGGCTCGGACTGGGTGCCGATCGACACCTCGCTGAAGGTGCACCCGGACGGCTCGGTGCGGCCCGGTGCGATCGTCACCGAGCTGCGGTTGTCCGGTGGCGGCGACGGCCAACTGGTTGCGTTGGGCAAGGAGGACAAGCAGGTACGGATGGGTTGGAAGGGCCGGTTGCCGCGACCGGTTCTTGCCGGTGACACGGCGACCTATCCGGAGGTGCTGCCCGGGGTCGACCTGAAGGTGCGGGTCGAGGCGGCCGGGTTCCAGCACCTGCTGGTGGTGAAGGATCGCGAGGCCGCGAAGAACCCGGCACTGAAGAAGCTACGGTTCCCGGTCAGCGGCACCGGCCTGAAGGTGGTGACGAAGCCGGATGGGATGACCGTTGCCACCGACTCAGCGGGGAAGACGCTGTTCACCGCGGCGAAGGCGGTGATGTGGGAGACGGCCGCCGCGCCGAAGTCGCCGGAGGCCGAGCCGATGGCGCGGTCTGCGAGCATCCCGACGACCCAGTCGGCGAACGAGTTGGTGATCGAGCCCGACCAGGCGATGCTCAGTTCGGCGGCGACGCGATATCCGGTGACGATCGATCCGTCCTGGTCGGTGAACAACTACCTCTGGACCCATGTCATGAAGGAGTCCGACGGCACGTCGTACTGGGTCGAAGATCGTCAGGACGGCGCCAAGGTCGGCAGGGCTTGGGGAGAGGCGGTGACCTACCGGAGTCTGGTGCAGTTCGAGACCGGGCCGTTCCTGGGCAGCAGGGTGATCGGCAGCCGGTTCGAGATGAGTCTGCACCACAGCCCGACCGGTTCGCCGACGCCGGCCCAGTTGTGGCGGACCCGGACCATCGATCGCAGCCAGCCGGTGACGTGGGCGAACATGGCGAGTCACTGGTACCAGCATCTGGCGACTGCCCACGGCAACTCGTGGGGCAGCCAGCCGGACATGCTGATGGGCTGGACGGACCCCAGGCTGACCAGCCACCTCCAGACTGTGGCCGACAACCGGAGCCCGACAGTCACCTTCGGGATCAAGGCGGAGACGGAGAGCGCCGCGGCGCAGGACCAGTGGAAGAAGTTCCACGGCGGCAGTGCGAAGCTCGTGGTCAGCTACAACAACGCGCCGTACGCGCCCGAGCGGGTCAACTTCAGCCGGCCCCGCCCCTGCGGTACGGCGGCGGCGCCGACGGTGGTGAGCTGGCCGCTGTCGGGGTACTCGTTCTCGGCGAAGGCCACCGACAAGGACGGCGACAACGTCGTCACCCGGCTGTCGATCCACCGGGCGTCCGACAACGGGCTCGAGTACGAGGTCGACTCGGCGAACACCACGTCCGGCTCGGCCTTCGCCTGGCCGGCGATCCCACGGGAGGAGTTCGCGGACGGACAGACCTACTACTTCGTGGCCAAGAGCAACGACAACGTCGACAACGACGGGATCGACTTCGGTGCACCGACGACGCCGTGCTACTTCACGGTCGACGCGAAGAAGCCCGGGCCGGCGGAGCTGACGTCCACCGACTTCCCGGACGGCGAGGCCAACCTTTCCACCCGGACCGTCGGCACCGTCACGCTGAAGCCGGCTACCGGTGACACCGATGTGGCCGAGTACCTGTACGGGTTCAAGCCGGAGCGGATCGTCAGCCGGATCAAAGCCGGGCCGGACGGTACGGTCAAGCTGCCGGTGTCGGTCTGGCAAACGGCGAGCGGGACCGTGCCCGCCAGGATGCTGTACGTGAAGGCGGTCGATGCTGCCAACAACGTGAGCGACGATCCGACCGTGTGGCAGCTCAGCGCGAACAAGGTCACCCAGTTGCCGGCCAAACGCCGCGGCGACGTCAACGGTGATGGCCGGGCAGATCTGTCCATGGTGCTCGATCAGGGTGAAGGCCGGACCGCGATCTGGAACGTGGTGTCGAACCCCGGCGGTGGGATGCACACCGGCCAGATGGCCTGGGACAGTGGCACCAGCGGCGGCTTCGCGATGTACCGGACCCGCCCGGTGCGGGGTGACTTCGACGGTGACGGCCGGACCGACGCGGTCCTGGTCCGGGAAGAGGCCGGCCGCCGGATCGGGTTGTACCGAGGGCTGTCGGACGGAGAGCGGTACGACTTCGCGTCAGCGCCCTTCTGGCACAGTGGGCCGAACGGCTGGCCGCTGAGCACCGCGCGGATCGTAGCGGGTGATGTGAACGCCGACGGCAAGGACGACATCGTTGCCCAGCTCAACGTCTCGGGGACGAGCTGGCGGACGCTGACTTTCCTCGGCCCGACGCTGACCAACCCGGTCGAGTGGCTGTCGACGCCCGGCCCTTGGTCGGCCAGTGCGCCGCTTCTGGCAGATGTCGACGGCGACGACAAGGCTGATCTGGTGGACATGCAGAATCTGGGCAGCTGCCGGACAGTGACCAGATACTTCAAGTCCAGTGGCACCGCGTTCAACGCGTCACCCGTGACGTTGCTGGACTCGAACAGCTACTGCTGGGAACGCAGCAAACCACAAGTTGGCGACGTCGACGGTGACGGCAAGGACGACATCGTGGCGCTCTACGAGAACAGCTCGACGGACACGGCCCTGAAGGTGTTCCGTTCCACCGGTACGGCGTTGGTCCTGACCGAGTGGTGGCGTGACACGACTTCGTTCGACCCTGCTCGGACCGCCGTCACGACAGGTGACATCACCGGCGACGGCAAGGATGACGTGGGGCTGTTCTACTCGCTCGACGGTGGCGGCCGGGAGGTCTTCACGCTCGCTTCGACCGGAACGTCGTTCGGTACTGCGACCAGTGGGTGGAAGGAGCCGCGGGTCGGTGCGAGTACCGGTCCGAGCTTCGACATCGAGGAACGCACGTACGAGCTGATCAACCGGAACAGCAGCCGCTGCCTGGACGTCTGGCTGGCCAGCCAGACAGACGCCGAGAAGCTGGTCCAGCACAGTTGTAGCGGTGCGTTGAATCAGCGGTTCCGGATCAAGCAGATCGCCGGCACGGATCAGTACGAGATGCACACCGTTCACTACCAGGGCCTGATCGGTGACGGGCGGCCGCGGTGCTTGGATGTCGACGACCGGCTGCTCGAGGACGAGACCATGATCCTGCAGTGGCCGTGCGTGGGCACGTCGAATCAGCAGATGCGGATCGAGTACCTCGAGGGCAGCAGCTACGACACCGTGGTGCGGTTGAGGTTCGCCCATAGCGACAAGTGCGCTTCGCCGTCGCTGGGGAGCACGACCGAGAACGCCACGATCGTCCAGCGAACCTGTACGTCGGAGGCGAGTCAGCAGTGGATTCTGCGTGCCGGTTTCAACCCGACGCAGCCGGACGGCAAGTACCGGGTCCGGGCGGTTCATGGCGGGCACGCTCTCGACGTTGTGGATTGCCGCCCGGACGGCGACGTTCGGATGTGGGTCTGGGTGGCCGGCAGCCCGTGCCAGCGGTGGGAGTTCCGGCCGATCGGCGACGACGTGTACAAGATCGTCGAGCCGAGCACCGGTGAGGCGCTGGACGTGATCGGCTGCACCGGCGCCCTGAACCAGCAAGTGGGGACCGTCCCCGAGTCGGAGACCGGCTGCCAACGCTGGCGAGTCGAGCCGGCAGTGGCCGGCAGTTGGTCCATCACCCAGGAGGCGACCGGCAACTCACTCGACGTCGCAGGCTGTAGCCCGGACAAGGACGCCAGGCTGATCACCTGGCGCTACTGGAACGGCCCCTGCCAGCGCTACCTGCTCGACCAGCCATGACGGACACTCTCGCATCCCGTGCAACCGCCGGCTGACCAGCGAGCAATCCTTGCCAACAGCAACCTTCGTGGCCGGAATCCACATGTATACAGGAATGTGAAAGCTGTAGTAGTTCTCCGGCTGCATCGGATGACGCGTCGCGCAAGCCGGAGCAGGCGTGTCGAGCGCGGCGTTGTGAGTCATCTAACGATCCCGACAACGCAACGCTTCGTGTTGCTAGCGTGACCATTCGCTTGCAGCAGCCGGGGGCGGCTGCCGCAAGCGGCGGATGGGGATCCCCGCACGGGGCCAGAGGGGGCAGGGCTGGGGCGAGCCCGGCCCCCTCATGGCCCGGGCGTACGACGAGGCGACTGGCAGGGTCCTGCTGCACATTCACGCCTCCGCCGGTCTGAAGGCCCAATCAGCTACCGGACACACCAGCCATCTGGTCGGTACCACGATCCAGGTCCTGACCGAGATGTATGTCGTCGAGGTAGCGGGCCCAGCATTCTCGAGGCAGAGGAAGGCCGACCTTGATGACGTACCTCTGCTGTCGTTCGACGGGTGATGCCAATCGACGTTCACCTCCGGCCACTGCGCGACGGCAATGGCGGGCGGACCGACTCAGCCCGACCCGGAAACCCAGCCTTTTCGACTAGGTCCTGGTAGTCACTGGCTGATCGAGTGGGCTGCGGCGGCGGAGACGGGTGTATTACCGGCGCAGCACACCAAGCGGCATGCAGGCGCTGCCCGCGCACCTGGAGCTGGAACCTCAGTAGCCGTCCGATGTACTTGACCGCGGGCAGGGGGTAGGTCTGGCCGACGTGCATAGTCCGGCGGCGCGGGCGCAACAACGCCTCCAACCTCGGCGGCACCGGCAAGTACACCATCTGCATCTCGTCAACCTCCAGGTGCAGCGCCGAGCCCACCGTCGTCCACGCCTCCAATACCGTCCAGAACACCCGAACAGGCCTGACCAACATCCCCGTCACTCCCTGACCGAACCGCCCAGGGTTTTCCAAAGGTCGCTGCGCCACGCGCATGTCCAGGCAGCGCGCTACCTCGGCATGCGCTCGGCTTCGAAGGTCCGTCGTGGCCTTCGAAGCCGAGAGCCGCCCGGTGAATATGCATGTTGGTGCTAGCGCCTGCCCCTACTTCGTGAGGAGGCGACAAACTTGAAGAACTGGACCAGAACGATCCAGGGGCTGGTGGCCGCACTGTTCGTGGCGGACCTGCTGATCGCCCAGCCCGTCGAGGCACAAGCAGACCCGAATCAGCCCGGCGGTCCGCCGGACACAGGAAGCCATTCGTGGTGTTATCTGCCCGGATTCGGTCAGCGGACGACCGCTGATGCTGCGATGACGTGGCTGCGCGATCAGACGGTGGTGCAGACGTTGTATCCCGGCGCATGCGATGCACACACCGATGTTCGCATAGCGCCACTCTTCACCGCTGATTAGCGAGGTTGAAGGGACGGCGGATCTGGTGCCGGCCGCGCTTCGCTGCCGTGAGTTGGAGCTATACGCGCCGATTCCATGACGGCGTGGAGGCCAGCGGTCGTGCGCTTGGATGCGTAGGCCTTGGTGTCGATGGCCGTGTTGATTCGCTCAGCGGATAGCGGGCCTGTCGTCCGGGCTGAACGCCGAGGTGAGGTGTAGTGGGTCGAATTCGCAGAGACCGGCAGCAGGTTCACAGGGCTTGAACTTCGCGTGATGACGGTAGCCAATAGACAAGCTCGACGAGGTGGGTGCCCCTGCCGCCGCGCAAACGCGGGAGCAGCCACCGGGGAAGTTTGTGCGGTGCGACTGCGGATGTCCGCGGTCGCACCGCACCGGTCATCTACTCCCAGTTGCAGGCGTAGCCGTAGTAGCCCTGGGTTTCCCACGGGTAGATGCTGATGGTGAAGGCGGAACACCAGCCGCGGTTGGCGTACTGGCCGGCGAACCAGACGTGGCCCCAGGCGAGGGCGTAGTAGGCGGCCTTGAGCTGTGCCGGTACGGCGGCGGGCGGCGCGGGGACTCGCGCGTTGGCGAGCGCGCGGGTCTCGGACTTGCTGAGGTAGACGGTACAGCGGCCGTTGCCGCAGCTGGAGACGGTGGCTTCGGCCGGGGTCGCGGTGACAACGGCGGCTCCGGTGGCGAGAGCGGCGGTGGCGGCCAGGGTCGCGGCCCCCTTGCGGATCAGTGCGGTGGTGGACGACATCGTGATGCTCCTTCGAGCTCGATCGGATTGACAAGCTCAGGCTCTGCGGGCGGTCCGCGGCACGGAAGACGGGCCGAGATGGTTCGGCCTGAGCCGTCCAGGAACCGGCCGAATTCGTTCGGGGGCCGGACGGATCCGTACAGGCAGCCAGCGGCTGTCCATGGGCACCTGGCGTCACTTCGGATAGCGTCGTGACTACCAAGTGCGATCACTCTGGGGGGAGTGCGGCCATGGCCGAAATCGATCCAGACACGATCCGAACGCGAGGCGAGTTCCGCGACCAACTGACACTGCTGCGGACCTCCGCGGACTTGTCGGTCCGTGCCGTCCGGGATCTGGTGAAGCAAGCCGGAGACCGTTGGTCGCACAGCACTGTGGGCGATTGGTTTGCCGGTCGCAGTCTGCCGTCGGCCTCTTCGGCCGAGCTGTTCGTTCGGGTACTAAGAGTCTGCGGAGTCACCAGCGCCGAGGAGCTCGAGCGGTGGTTGGCCGCGTGGCGCCGGCTCCAGCGCTCTCCAGGGCGGCGCGGCGGAGTCGAGCCGTACCGAGGGCTCGCCGCGTTCCGGTCCGAGGACGCGGCCTGGTACTTCGGCCGCGCGGAACTCGTCGACGCCCTGGTCGCACGGGTGCGCGAGCTCGAGGCGGATGCGACGCTGGCAGTCGTCGGGCCATCGGGTTCAGGCAAGTCCTCGCTACTGAGGGCCGGCCTGATCGCGGCGCTCGAGAACGAGCGAGCGGTCGTCGTTCTAACCCCGGGCGACCTGCCGGCCAAGGCGCTGCGGGCCGCGATATCAGATGCCGATGGGCGGCCGCTGCTGATCGTGGTCGATCAGCTCGAGGAGATGTTCACCCTCTCGCACGATGAGGCCCGGCGGATCGAGTTCAGTCGTTTGCTGACGGTCGAGCGACCGCCGGATTCCGTGGTGGTGCTTGGGCTGCGGGCCGACTTCTATCCGCATGCCCTGCGCATTCCCGAGCTGGCCGCGGTACTGCAGTCGGATCAGATCGTGCTCGGACCAATGCCGGCCAAATGCATCAAACAGATGATCGTCGAACCGGCTCGCCGCGCGGGAGTTGCCGTGGACAACGATCTTGTCGAGCGTCTGCTGAGCGAGTACGGTTCACTGCCCTTGTTGTCGCACGCGTTGCTGGCGACCTGGGAGCGTGCGTCGAACGGGCGGATGACGCTGGCCGGCTACTTGTCCAGCGGTGGGATCGCGGGCGCTGTCGCGCTGTCGGCCGAGCAGGCGTACGGGCGTTTGACGGCCTCGGAGCGTAACGTGGCTCGGGAACTGTTCCTGCGGATGGTCAATCCCGGCGACCGGACGGGGGACAGCAGGCGGCCGATCGAACGGACCGACCTCGACGACACTGCTGACACCGTCGTGGAAGCCTTTGTCGCGGTGCGGCTGCTGACGGTCGACGTGGCGACGATCGAGATCAGTCATGAGGCGCTGTTGACGGCGTGGCCGCGGTTGCAGGAGTGGATAGAGTCCGACCGGGACAGCCTGCACACTCTCCGCCAGCTTGGTGCGGCAGCGGTGGACTGGCGCGACAAAGGCCGCGATACCGACTATCTGTATCGGGGGAGTCGGCTTGAGCAGACGAACGGGATACTCCCGCGCCGGATGAACGCGCTGGAGCTCGAATTCCTCAGCGCGAGTCTGGTCGATGAACGACTGGCGAACGCTGCCAGACGTCGCCGGTCGAGACGCCGCAACCAGCTCGTCGCGGTCTCGCTGGTCCTCGCGCTGATCGCGGGGACCATGGCGGTGGTCTCCTACCTGAAGACGGTGACCGCCGATGAGGAGCGGGACCGGGCCTGGTCGCGGCAGCTTGCCATTTCGGCCACTCGGCTCCGCGCCACCGATCCGGCACTCGCCGCGCAGCTGGCACTCTCGGCGTACCGGATCTCACCCACGGTGGAGGCGCGGTCGAGCCTGATCGAGGCCACTGGTTCTCCATCGGTCACACGAGTGGTGCGGCCGGTGCCGGTCCCGCAGGCGATCGCGGTCACCTCCGACGGCCGCACGCTGATCGGAGCGGGATCGGCGCCGACGGATACCTCAGTCCTTCGCTGGGATCTCGGCGATCGCCGCCGTCCCGTCCCAGCCGGCGAGCCGCTCGGCGTACACAAGAAGGAGGTGTACGCCGCGGCTGTCAGCGCTGACAACAAGTTGCTGGCGACCGGCGGCGCGGATCTGGCGGTGAAGCTGTGGGACATCTCCCGGCCAGGCACTCCTCGCGCGTTGGGTGATCTTCCGGATGGACCGACGAACACCGTGTATTCATTGGCGTTCGGCCCTTCCGGCGATCTCCTCGCTTCGGGGAGCGCTGACTCGACCGTGCGGCTCTGGAAGCTGGATTTCACGACTCGGTCGTACCGGCTGGTGCACTCGGTCAAGCTGGGCGACTTCGTGCAGACGGTCGCGATCAGTCGTGACGGACGCTGGCTGGCGGCCGGCGATCGAGCGGGCACGTTGACGCTCTGGGACCTGCCACGCTGGCGTCGTGTGGGCGTGGTGTCGACGGGTAGCTTGCAGATCAACACCCTCGCCTTCACTCCGGCAGGCAACGAACTGGCCGTGGGTACGCCGCGCGGTGGGCTCCAACTGTGGGCAGTGCCGGCGCTGCGTCGTGTCGCCTCGGCAATCGCTCCGCCGGATAACTGGGTGAACTCGCTCGCGTTCAGTACGGACGGCGATCGCCTGGCGCTCGGCAGTTCGGACAACGTCGCTCAGGTGTGGGATCGCCGTACCGGTATCCTGCTCGCCGCGTTGCCGCACCCTGCCCCGGTCACCGCGGTCACCTTCCTGCCCGGTGAACAGGAACTGCTGACCAGCAGCAACGACGGAACCGTCCGAATCTGGAGCATCCCGGGCCCGACGATGGCCGGCGCGACGGCAACCGTCACGACGGTGCCACTCAGCCGGGACGGCCGCGTCGCTGCGACTGTGGGCGGTCAGGCGCAACTGTGGGATGTGCACGAACCACGCAGCCCGATCGCGCTCAGCCCACCATTACTTGCTCCGGGCAACGAACCTCTCGGCGGTGCGGGTGCCTTGAAGTCCGACGGCTCGATGCTCGCAGTCGGCACCAACGGCAGATCCCTCATCGCCTGGGACACCCGGGACCCGGCCCGGCCTCGCCGGCTGCTGACCCCCTTGACCGGGCCGGCCGGCATCATCGAATCGGTCGCCTTCAACGCCGACGGAACCCTGCTGGCCGCAGGTTCCGACGACGGTCACGTCTGGCTCTGGGACTCGACTGACCCGACGAAGCCAGTGTCGTTGCCCAATCCGTTGGACGCCGAGAGCGGCTACGTCTTCATGGTGGCCTTTAGCCCACGTTCGAACCTCTTGGCAGCAGCCACCGCCAAGGGAACCATCCGCTGGTGGGACGTCACCGACCCTCGCCGTCCAGTCCTCAAAGCAACCCGCAAGGCATCCCTCGACGCCCTCTATGCCGTAGCCTTCGACAGCACTGGCAACCTCCTTGCCAGCGGCAGCTCCGACGGCAAAGTCCAACTCTGGAACGTCGAGAACCCGGCCGCCCCACAACAACTAGGCTCAGCCCTCTCAGGCCTCCACGGCACAGTCACTTCGGTCGCCTTCAGCCCCGACGCCCAAACTCTCTCCGCCACCTCCCGTGGCGGCCAACTCTGGACGTGGTCCCTCGACAACCCCAGCAGCCCGACCCTAGAAACCGTCGTCAGCGCATCCCCCAAAGCAGTCTGGGGCCTAGCCCTCGCCCCCGACGGTCACACCACCGCCACTGCCGGCTCCGACCGCCTTGTCCGCCTCTGGGAAACCGATCCCGAACGCGCAGCCACCCTCATCTGCACCACCGCCACTCCCGCCCTCACCCCGGAAGAATGGGCCACCCACGCCCCGGGCATCCATCGCCCCAACCTCTGCTGAGAGAAGCCGCAGCAGGATGCCTCTGCTAGGGATGCTGCAGGATCAGCGCCATCCGAAGTCGCGAGGGTCGCCGTCGGGGCCGTAGGGGCTCCATCGTCCTAGGTAGGGCTTCAGGTCCTCTGGCTTGAGTTCGGGCTCCTCTGGCATGCCGGGTGGGTTGGACAGCGGGTCCAAGGCGGAGGCGTGAGCTCGAGCCCACGAGATCCACTCGGCCGACGTCGAGCTCGCCAGCTGCTCGAGTGCGTCGCAGTACTCGCGGATCGCGGTGGCCTGCTGCCAGCGCTCGGCCTGGGCGGTGAGTACCGCTGCGCGGTGGGCGTGGGTCGCCATGCGCCGTGCCCGGTCGATCGCCGCTTCCCAGGTGCGTCGGCGTTCGGCTTTCTCGCGGGCTTCCTCGATGCGGCGCAGATCGTCTTCGCCGGAGCGTGTTTCCAGTTCGTCGCAGATGTCCGCGAGCCACTCCTCGGCCAGAGCGCGCTTGCGGTCGGCCCAGTGGTGTCGGCGTCCGTTCGAGTGGTATCCCGAGAGCTCGATGAGGAGCCTTCGTGTCTTCTCGGCGTCGGCCGAGTTGGGCGATTCCTGGCGGATCTCGATGGCGTAGGTGTTGTTTCCGATCACGATCGCGATCTGGCCTTCGCGGCGTGCGTAGGTCGGTTCCAGGCGTCGGCCGTTCCAGTCGTATCCGCTGCGGACGTGGTGCTCGGACACCGATTGTGCCTGCACGCTGTGCCCTCGGCGGGTCATCTCCGCGGCGAGAGCCTGGAAGATCCGCAGGCTGCGATGCCGTAGGTCCTTCGGCATCATCAGCCGCTGCGTGTCTGCTCTGAGCGCGGCGATGACCGGGTGCACAGAGCGGAGCTGCTCGGGGACCGGAACCACGGTGCGAGCCGGTCTGGTGCCGTTGGTATTGGGATGTTGTCCGTCGCGCAGCTCGACGATGAGCTTGTTACCGGGGTGTGGCTGTGACTTCTCGATTCGAGTCCCCACTGGCGCCATGCCATGGCGTTTGGCAAAGTCGATCACCCGACGCCAGCGTGCCAGCTCTCCGTCAGCTTCGACATCGAGAGATACCCGCCGTTCAGTGACGAGCAGGCCGATGAGAGTCTCGGCGTCGGTTCGCCGCCGGTCCGTGATCGTCGTGCTCGGCGGGCGGGCGGCTGGACGACGTACCGTCGTCGTCCGCGGTTTGCTGGCCTTGCGAATCTTGGGCGCCACCAGCCCGGCCGTGGCCGGCGGTTGATGACGTGGGTCGTCTGGGTGATGCCCGTTCACGAGGTAGAACGTGCCTGCCTCAGTGATCTCGGCGTCCCACCGACCGCCGCTACGACGGATGGTGACCAGCCGGCGATTCAGCAGCGCGTTCGCAGAGGTTCGTGCCGGGATGTTCTCGTCTCCAGACAGGTCTTCGCCCACCGCGATGCGTTTGAGTACGCCCAGCTGGCGCTCGTTGATGCTGTCCCAGTACTTCAACCCAGAACCCCCAGGCGCCGTCGCGAAGCGTTGCTGACTCGATGACATTGAAGCGCATGCGGCCACTGTGACCGAAGCACCGGGCGCAGAAAGTGTCGGTGATAGGCGCGAGGATGCGTAGCGGTTGACTAGTGATGGGAGCAGGAGTTGAGCCGATGGTCCGCAGCGTGGAAGTTTCGCCAAGGAGATTTCACGACCACACATGCCTTGTGGGATGAGTACGGCGTCGATCGGGTGCGGGGCATCTCAGGGTCGCCGCGATCCGCACATGTCGTTCTGCGCTGCGCTGCTCTGTCATCAGACACAGACTCCGGCTGGCAGACCGACGGCTATTTCAACTATGCAGGTGCCGACAGCACAGGCATGAACAAGCCCGTGCTGTCGGCATGGCGCGACGGTCGACCCATTCAGGTCTTGCAACGCGCTGGGCGAGGTCTGTACAGATTCGTCGATTCGTTCGTCCTTGGCGATGTGGCCGAACGCAGATACCAGCGGCCTGACGGAAGATTTCAGGTGTCGATGGTGTTCCGGCTGCGAACTGTTCAAGATGTCACACATCAGCCGGGACAGCTGGCCGCGCCAGGCGATCCGGCGCGGGTCCGGGTACGCCGGGTCGAGCGCCTGGATCTGCTGTGTCGCGACGCGATGGACTCGCCATTGTGTGACGAGCGGCCGGAAACCAGGCTGTCCAAGTCGTTCGAGCGACATCTCATCAGTCAGGGCCATCCGGTGCATCGCCTCGGAATTCGTCACACCCCTGATTGCAAGCAGTTGCTGACGGACACCTGGATTGGCAGCCTGAACCTCCTGCTCGAGGCCAAGGCGGGTGCGACTCAGGAGCGTCAGAACGTGCGGATGGCGCTCGGGCAGCTCGCCGACTACACGCGTTTCGTGCAGGGCGTGCGCAAGGCTGTGCTGCTGGAGCGCCGCCCGATCGCCGATCTGCTGGATTTGTCCACGAGCCAGCAAGCAGACGTGATCTGGCGGGAAGACGACAGGTGGCTCTCCACTGGTCGTTGGCCGCGGTCATCAGGCATCGAGTTCTGGGAAGACGTCCGGCCAGGGGATCGTCACAGCACGTCGTAGCGCAGCCTGAGGTCGAGTGTGTAGCGCTGGGTCGCTGCTTGCCTCACGTCGTCCTGGGCCTTGGAAGGTTCGGCGCTGGAAGCTCCCGCCATCCAACGGTATGCCGACGCCTGAGTCCGGCCACGGTGTCGCCTACTTGGATTTCGCCCTGGTGTGCACTGTCACATGCGTAGTGAACGAGCTGACGCTCGGCCCGCCCGGCCAGTGCGGCAACTTCGCTCCAGCGAGCCGCGTGTCCGCGACGAAGGAGCGCGCGTGGCCGGAGCGAGGGGTGATCGGCGTACGAAATAAGAAGGCTCCGGAAGCAATCTCGCTTCGCGGAGCCGGTCTTGCTGGTGTCCGAGGCCGGACACGCACCTTAACCACACGCCTGATGCTTGAGGCTGTGGAGCGCGTGTAGGCGCATCAGTCATCGCCTACCTGCGAAGTCACCGGCCGGCTCTGCAGCTTGCGGCGTCGCGTCCACAGATCCGCCGACATTTCGGATGTCCCGTCAATGCGTTCGGCGTACACCGCTTTATCGATCCGGCCGTCTGTCCAGTCCATCATCAGCCCGGCGATCACTGCTTGGTGGTCGGCGATCCCCGCCTTGATCTGCTCCAACTCGTCCCGCAGCACACTGCCCCCTTGTCGTTCAGTCGCCCCAGCCTTGCACAATCTGTAACGGCGACACGAGCCACACCGAGATGAGAATTGCGGCAAGGGCCGAAAGCGCTTACAGCTTCATCAGCAGCGCCGGGCCACTCGTTGGAAAGTGAGCTCGACCAGGTAGTCAGGGTTGCAGCAGCCGTTCACGCAGTCCCCAACTGGCGGCTTGAGCAGAGGGTGTCCTGCGCGTCCTGATGGAATGACGAAGTCGATTTGATCGGGGTCCGGCGCGACTGGAGGCCTTCCTTTCGGCCGAATGGTCAGGAGGTCTGGACACGCACGACCAGTTTGCGTAGTCCGCGCAGGGTGTTGTTCACCTCCCACTCCAGTTCCACCGAATCGAGTCCGGTCACTCGGTCCAGCAGCGCGTCCAGCACTGCCGTCATCTCGAGGCGGGCGAGATTCATTCCGGCGCAGGCGTGCTCACCGCGGCCGAAAGCGAGGTGATCGCTGGGGCGGCGGGCGATGTCGAACCGGTCGGGTTCAGCGTATTTGCGCTCGTCGCGGTTGGCAGACCCGTAAAGCAGGACCACTCGGGAATCGGCGGGCAAGCTGTGTCCTTCGATCGTTACGTCTGTCGTGGACAAGCGGCTGAACCGCTGGATCGGTGACTCCAGCCGCAGGACCTCGTTGACGGCGTGTGGCACGAGGGTCCGATCGTGGCGCAGCAGCGTCCATTGGTCCGGGTTCGCCGCCAGGAGGTGAATCATGCTGGAGATCGCGTGGATGGTCGTATCGAGGCTGGGTGCGATGTAGTCGATGATCAGTCCCGGGACCGCATCCGCGGCCAGTTCACCGTCCTTGACCGCCTGGTACAGCCGGGCAGCCCAGCCGTCGGGTGCCAGTATCTCGGGGGTTGCCTCGGTGGCTGCGAATCCGAGCATGTCGGCCAGTTTCGGCATCGCGTCCGCCATGCGCTGGTTGGCGGGGCCGATCGCGTCGAAGGTCGCGGCTGCCCAGTCGAGCATTCGCTCCCGGCCTCGTGTGCCGAGTCCGACCAGTTCGGAGACAACTGTCATCGGCAGGTGTGTGGCGAGTTCGACGGCGTTGAACTCGCCCTGCGCGACCAGGCGGTCCATGACGACCGCTGCTTCGGCTTCCAGGCGGGGACGCAGGGCCAGCATCTGGTCCGAGCGCAAGGGCCTCATGAGCACGGTCCTGAGCTGGGTATGCAGAGGCGGGTCGCTGCAGAGTGTGATGCCCTCAAGGGCCGTGTTGACCTCGTCGTTGAGCATGACGCCCTTGGCCGAGGAGAACGTCTGCCAATCGGCGAGGGCCGACCGGACCTGGTCGTAGCGCGGGAAGGCGTACATGTCCAGCGCCTCCAACCGGACGATCGGACCGAGGTCGCGCAGTACCCGATATGCGGGGTACGGGTCGAGCAGGACATCGTCAGTGAAAAGGTCCAGAGCAGTGGCGGGGATCGCTGTCATCGGGTGAGGTCTCCGGCTCAAGGGGGAAGCCATGGGCGAAGCGTCCGAGCACATGCTTCGCTTGTGGCGCAGAGGGATCAGTGCTCGTGTCGCTCATGACCTCGCCGGTCGTCGCCTGTGCGGCTCATCGGCACCATGGAGCCCGATCCTGGGCATCCACCGGCGTGATCCGAGTCGCAACATATCGCATTGGCAGGGGGGCTAGCAGGTAGTGAAAGTCCTACTGAGCGGCTCTGTGCAGCCTCATACCCTCTGCCTTGTAGCTCAGGGGATTCGGTGCATCTGTGGGTGTTGTCGAGCGGCGAACGCTCAACTTTGACGCCCGAGGCAATAACGGATTTGAGCTGCTTTCGGTATGCCACAACAGGAGGAAGACAAGGTAAGCATCGGAGCTGATCCGACCGGCGCGGGAGTCCGACTAAAAGGTCATCACGGCGCTAGAGGCGGCGGGCTTTGCGGAGTCGGGCTTCGCCGACAGCGGGGCTGCGTTACGTCAGCGTGCGGATGCCGGCTTGTTCGATTCCGTCCACAGCCAGCAGCGCGGACTCGATCTCGCCGGGCTCGATACGGATGCCACTGATCTTGAGTTGGCTGTCCAAACGGCCGAGAAACTCCAGGTCGCCGGCTGGATTTCGGTGTACCCGGTCACCTGTTCGGTATTCCCGTCCGCTCGGGCCGTTCCGGAAGCGTCCGGCGGTCAGGTCGGGCTGGTCGAGGTAGCCGGTCGCGAGTTGAGGTCCACTGATGAGAAGTTCGCCGTCGTCACCGATTCGGCAGGACAGCTCAGCTACCGGCCGGCCGATCGGAACGGTTTCGCCAACCCATTCGGTCAAGTCTGCAACGGTGGCGACGACGGTGGTCTCTGTTGGGCCGTAAGTGTTGAGAAGTCGACCATGGGCGCGCGCTGCCAGCGGCGTACAGCCTCGGGCTGGGCCGGCTCGCCACCGATGATGGTCAGGCGCAGTTGCGCCGGAACGGCCGCGGCACCGGTGTGAACAGCGACCGCAAGCTCATTCCAGTACGCCGTCGGCAGATCCAGGACGGCGATCCCCAACTCGCCGCACCGCTGCAGGAACATGTCCGGCCGACTGATCATGTCGTCGTCCCGCAGTACCAACGTCGCACCCCGCGTCAGCGTCACAAAGATCTCTTCGACACTCGCGTCGAAGCCGAGAGCCGCGAACTGCAGTACACGATCCGACGGCTTGATGTCGTAGGCAACGTTTCGGCAGAACGCTTCCAGTGCGGTCATCGGCACCAGCACGCGCTTCGGGCGACCAGTCGAACCCGAGGTGTAGACGACATAGGCCGGGTCGTCGACGGTCCGCGCAGCATCGAGGGTCTGGATGCCGTTCGGTTCCACCAGCGCCCTCGGACGGCTGTCACGGAGGATGAGTTGACGCCTTGCCGCTGGGTACGCAGGATCGACGACGACGTAGTCGGCATCGAGCAGCAAGGCGGCCAGCATGCTCACGACGGCCTCATGGCTGCGCGGCAACTCGATGGCAATCAGCCCGCCGGCACCGGCTCCGGCCGCCCGAAGTTCCGCCGCGGTTCTCGACTGCGTCGATCAAAGCGGCGTACGTGAACTCTTCGCCGCCATCGCAAAGCGCGACCGACAAAGGACTCTGCTGGGCGCGAGCCGCGCCGGCGCGCCAAACCTCGCTCGACCTGAACACGGTCATCAACCTCACTTGGCCAGCAATCCCGAGGGCGGTAAGAAGAAAGTATTCGAAGTACGCCGACCTGACGGTGAACAAAGGCTGAACCTTGACCGACCCCGGACAGGGAGTAAAACTCCTATCATTTTCAGTGCGATAGGCGATAATTTATTTGGTTTGACTGCAGGAAAGGATGTGATGGCCAATTTGAGGTCGAAACGAATTGCGGGCTTGTTCAGGCCGCACTGGAAGCGGCTCGTGCTCATCGGCGCCACTGTGGCCGGGGCGTCAGCGGTGACTATCACCAACCCGTTCCTCCTGCGGGAGATTTTGGACACGGCGATTCCGGGGCAACGGCCGGGGCTGATCTCGCTGCTGGCGCTCGGGATGATCGCGGTGGCCGTCGCGAGTGCGTTGCTCGCGGTCGTGCAGGCGACCGCATCGGCGGTCGTTGGCCAGCGGTTGATGCACAGCCTTCGAGTCGCCGTTTACGCGAACATGCAGCGTTTGTCTCTCGACTTCTACACCCGGACGAAAGCCGGTGAGATCCAGACCCGCATCGCGGGCGACATCACCGGTCTGCAGTCCGTCCTCACCACGACCGCCGGGCAGTTGATCACGGCCATTTCCTCGATCGTCGCGAGTTTGGTGGCGATGGTTGTGCTCGACTGGCGCCTGACGCTGGTGTCCCTGGTGATCGTCCCGGTCTTCGTATGGATCGGACGCCGGGTGGGCCGGGTTCGGCAGAATCTCGCGGGGGTCAAGCAGCAGCGGGTCTCGGCGATGTCGAGTTTCGTCGGCGAGTCGTTGTCGATCAGTGGAATCATCCTGGGGAAGTCTTTCGGTCGCACTCAGGACATGACGAAGCAGTTCACCGAGCTGTCGGACGACTTGGCCCAGACCGAGTTCAAGGCTGCACTCGCCGGCAGGTGGCACTCTGCGTCGTTCCAGATGGTGACGGCATCGTTGCCGATCCTGATCTATTGGTCGGCGATCTTCACCTTCACCGGAGATGGGGTGTCAGTGGGCACGATCGTGGCTTTCACGGCGCTGCAGACCCAGCTTGTGTGGCCGGCGAATTCGCTGCTGCGGCTGATTCTCGAGGCGCGTAGCAGCCTGGCACTGTTCGACCGGGTCTTCGACTATCTCGATCTGGTTCCTAGCGTCGCCGAGCCGCGTTCTCCCCGTGATTTGCCGCGCAGCCGGGCGGGTCGGCGGATCGAGTTCAGGGATGTGTCTTTCACCTATTCGAGTGCCGAGCGGACTTCGGGTGGCGGTGTTCATCGGGTCTCGGTTGACATCGTCCCGGGCTCGAAGGTCGGCTTCGTCGGCGAGACCGGTTCGGGGAAGTCGACGCTGGCCATGTTGATGACCCGCCTGTACGACCCGTCCGAGGGGCAGGTGTTGCTCGACGGTGTCGACGTACGCGAGTTGTCCCGCGAGACTCTGGCCGACGCGGTCGGTATCGTGACGCAGGACCCCTACCTGTTGCATGCGAGCATCGCGGAGAACCTCCGGTTCGCTCGCCCTGACGCGACACAGGAACAGCTCGAGTGGGCCTGCCAGATGGCGCAGATCCACGAGTTCATCACCGAGCTCCCTGACGGCTACGACAGTGTCGTGGGGGAGCGGGGTTATCAGTTGTCGGGCGGTGAACGGCAGCGGCTTTCGATCGCCCGACTGCTGCTGAAAGACCCCTCCGTCATCATTTTCGATGAGGCGACGAGCGCGCTCGACACGTTGACCGAGACACGGTTGCTGGCGGCGCTGGAGGCGGGACTACCCGGCCGGACCATGGTGATCATCGCGCATCGGTTGGCCGCCATTCGCCGCGCCGATGTCATCCACGTCATGTCGCAGGGACAGGTCGTCGAGTCCGGCGATCACGGACAGCTGGCGGGCCAGGTGGGCGAGTATGCCGGTCTGCTGGCGGCAAGCGCGATCCGCCCATGATCGACATGTTGGAGAACGCCGTGGGTAGGAAGGAGCTTCATACCTTCCGCGCGTCGATTCGCATTGTCCTATGGACCATGAACTCACGAAGCACGCTACGGAAGTGGTCGATTCGGTCGGTGGCTGCCACGCTTGGTGCGGCGACCATTGCGGCGGCAGGTGCCGCGACGCCTGCAGTTGCCGCTGACTTCGACTGCCGCGATTCGCCGGTCTGCAGTGTCTCAGTGACGCCGTTGCGCGCGGTCGGCAAGTACACGGCTCAGGTGGACAACAAGTATTCGGCGAACGGTGCCCAGAGCTGGATCTGGATCTGGACGAGCAACATGGGTGCCCATACTGACTACTACCTCATCGGGGACGGCGCCATGCACAAGCTCTACACCGACAAGAAGAGTTCCAGATCTGCGGCGCTGCCTGCCGACGTCGCCAAGTTCAGAGCCTGCGGGCCGAACGGCTTCGGTCGTGACGAATGCTCGAACTGGGCCTGGCCCGGTCTGTGGAGCTGAGTAGTGACGGGCACTACTTGCTGATGGCGCGGCGGCGGTCGACGACGGGTCTGCCCAGTCGGCTGCCGCCGCGGCCTGACGCCTGTCAGCTCACTTGATCACTTGGTCCCACATGTCTTTGACGACACGTCCATTGGGGTGCGCCACTGCGTCTGCCCCGCGCCCCTGCGAATGGACTGCCCAGATCCATCCTGCACCCTGTGAGCCGGTGAGGTCCCGCAGCCAGGCCGCGCCGCTGGCGCCGTTACCCGCCGCGTTCTTGAGAACGGCACGGCCCGCCGATGCGGTTGTCCTGCCCCAGACGGTCCTTCTTTGCTGACCGTTGTAGGGTGCGGCCCCCGGCCAGCTGGGCTCGACCGTCCACTGGTCAGGAGCGTCGTCCCAGGCGAGGCCGTTCGCGATGCCGGCAACGTCCTGCAGTCGGTGGCCGTTCTGATTCGCGACGGTGACGAAGCCCTGGTCAGAGGCGTACTCCCTGAAGTCGATCCAGGCGTTGGGGACCCGGGCGCCGTCCCATTTCCACTCGCCCAGCCTTGACGGGCCGTTGTCATAGGCAGGGAAGAAGGAAACGTCGCTGTACCACCCGCCGCCCGGGCCTCCGTGCAGGCAGTGCGCGGCGGTGATGATGAGGTTCGCCTTGGGGCTGCTCACGATGGCGGCTGTGCAAGATCCGAGGCCTGCCGGACTCCGCACGTACAGCTTGCCTGCGCCGTACGGTACGGCGACGGCTGCAGCGCCGCCGTCCTTGCTCTTGTTCGGAGCAGGATCGACCACGACACCGGGCGACCTCGGGCCTGCATCGCTTGGCGCGATTCGGCCGCCAGGCGGTGCATCCAGTGGCTTGGCGCTCCGCCTTCGTTCGGGGGTCCAGACGAATGAGTCGCCGGTCGAGGGCAGATCGGCAGGCTTGACGGATGTGCTCGTCGAGGGTTCCTCGACGGTGTTCGCAGTTGCTGGGTTGGTGGGGATCAGACTTGCGGCCAACAGCGTCACGGCGACGGCCGGCAACCATGGTTTCAACATACCTCTGACGACAATTCAGGCCTCCAATTCGTGACACCGATAAGAGCGGCACACCGAGAAAGTTGAGGGGGAGTAGTGTTCCTACTCGGGAACGAGTGCCAGCAGATAAACTGATTCCGGTTTCCAGGATGGCTGACAATGTCTGCGTCACATGACCCGGAGGACATTCAATGATAGTGAAATTGACCCGTGTGGCCACGGTGGCATTTGCCGTCGGGGCGGCCGTGGTAGCTGCTGGCACGGCGCAACCCGCAGTGGCGAAGCCCGCGGAACTCAAGTACTGCGATTACATCTGTACGGCTGCGGCAGAAATAACCGCCCCGGCTTACAAGTACGAAGCGCAGGTCGACAACAAGCATACGGCCACCGGCAGTTGGATCTGGGTCTGGGGGAAAGGTAAGGGTGCACATGCCGACTACTACCAGGAGGGGGATGATCAGATGCGTCAGATCTTCTCCCCGAAGAACGGATCCAACTCAAAAGAATTGACGAGGAAGGTGGTCCAATTCCGGGTTTGCGGACCGAACGGCATCGGTGGCGACTTCTGTAGCGACTGGTGGGCGCCGAAGCCCTGGCGCTCCTGACCAAGATCCCCGGCCAGTCTGACGTCCAGTCCTCTTACTACTGGCTCGCCGGCATGAGTACGCGCGAACTGGTTCGGGGGCATCCCTGCCAACCCTTGGCCGTCGCGGATGGGTGCAGGCGGGCCGGCGGCTGGCGTCATAAGCGCAGAATTTCCACCGCCTGAGTGCGAGAACTGCGGCCGTGCTGCTCGACCTGGTCATCGGCCCAGATTCTCACAAACGCACTCGGACTGTCGTTGCGATCGACGCTGGCGGCTGGTCCAACGAAGCAGCTCGCTCCAGGCTCATGGTAGGAGCGGCTCTCCTCTCGAGTTGCGAGCCGCGGCCGCTAGCGTTCTTCGCGAAAGCGTGCTCGGCGAGAAGGTTTGCTCGCAGCACCGCTCGACTCCGGCCGTAGCTGGCTGGTGATCCGCGCCCTGTTCACGACGTCCCGCGGGTAGCGGGTTCAGTGCATATCCATAGTCAAAAGCGAATGAGGGAAATCTATGAGCTTGAATGGATGGGTTCGACTGGCCGCCGTCGGTGTGGTGGCCGTTCTCGGAACAATGACCAGTCCCGCTTGGGCAGCGGACACGATCTGCGCCTCCAAGTGCGTCGCGAACTTCGAAGTGTACGGGTACGCCCACTATCAGGCGCAGGTCGACAACGACTTCTCGAAGGCGGGCAGCTGGATCTGGGTTTACGGGAGAGGTCGTGGGGCGCACACCGACTATTACCTGTCGGGCGACTCGAAGATGCACAAGCTCTACACGCCCAAGAATGACAGCAGGTCCGAGGTGCTGCCCTCCAAGGTGGTCAAGTTCAGGGTGTGCGGCCCGAACGGTGGCGGCGGTGACTACTGCTCGGACTGGCGGCTTCCTGTGACAGGACCTGTCGGAGTCATCAAGTAAGGCTAACGGTGGGGGGCCGATGGCGGCTCGAGTTGTCTGGCTGGGCTCCACGGTGCAGACGGCATGACAGGTTTCGCGGGTGCCCGCGGGTGCCCGCGGGTGCCCGCTGGTGGGGCGCTACTTGTAGCGGTGCCAGAGTTCGGTGGCGCCGGATCTTAGGGTGGATAGGCGGTGGGCGTGGACCTTGGCGATGTCGGGGCGGTTGCGGAGGTCTGTGATGACGCTGGTGACGAGGATGAGTTCTCGGATTCGGCGGAGGGTGGGCCATGCGGGGAGGGTGGTTACGTCTACGCCGTAGGTGGTGGCCAGGGAGTCGTGGTCGTGGGTTGCGCCGAAGCGGAGGGCGCTGACGGCGGCGACGACGAGGTCGTAGGCGAGGGGGCCGAGGCTTGTGCCGTCGAAGTCGCAGAGGACGTAGCGGCCGGTGGGCTCGCGGAGGAGGTTGCCGATGTAGGCGTCGCCGTGCAGGAGACCGAGTTCTAGGTCGGGGACTATAGCGCGGTAGTCGGCTTCGATGGTGGACCACTGGTCGGTGAGCCATGCGTGGTCGTCTGGGGTGAGTCCGTCGGCTAGGGCTAGGCGGCTGCGGGCGCTGCTGAAGGGGTCCCAGGGTTTGAGGCCGGGCATCGGCGTGAGTTTGTGCCAGCCGAGGAGGGGAGCGGCGAGTTCGGCTCCGGTCCAGGTTGGGTTGCCGGCTTCGAGGAGTTGCCAGATGGTGGCTGAGTAGTTTTCGAAGAGGATCGGCTGGGGTTGTCCTGGGGTGAGTTGCGCCGCGGGAGCGTCGTGGTCTTGGAGCCAGTTGGCGATGCGGGTGACGTGGTCGGCGCGTTGGCTGGCCACGTCGCCGGCGCCGAAGCGTACGACGACCCCTTGCGAGGGGAGTCGGTAGACGGCGTTGTTGGTGTATTTGATGAGTTCGGCTTCGTCGGCGACGAGACCGGCTTCTTGGCAGATGCCTTTGAGGGCGTGCTTGAGTTTCTGGCCGAGCTCTGCGGTCAGGTTGGTCATGTGGTGAGTGCCTTCGGCGCTGTTGTGCGAACTGACTCGAGTTGGTGGATCAGATCCGCGGCGTCGGAGTTGTCGGAGTGGTATGACGACGCGGCTGTGCCGATCTCGGCGAGGCGGCTCAGTCCGCGGCCGCTGCGCAGGTGCTGCGTTTCGCTGATCACGTCTCGTGCGACGTCGATGCCGACGTTCAGTTCGTTCGTCCGGATCAGGTTCGTCGAGAGGATGATGCGGTCGAAGATTCGACTGCGGCGTGAACGATCGGGGCCGGACTCGCTGATTGCCTGGTGCGCGAAGTCGACGGCGCGGACGGCGTACTCCCGAGCTTGACCTGGGTCCTTCGCGTATCCCGCAAGCGAGTTGTAGACCAGCGCTTGATGTCCGGTGTAATCGCCAGGCGTGAAGTACAGCGTCGTCCAAGGAGAGACTCGGCTCTTGTCGGCGCGGCCCATCTCGTGTTCAGCGCGGGCGAGTGCATCGTGGACGTGGTCGTACTTACCGAGCATCGCGTAGGCGAGTGCTTCATTGGCGTGCAACCGGGCTACCTCGGCGGGGTCACCGGCGTCCTGAGCCGCGAGCTGACCGAGTTGGAGCATCTTCAGGGCTTCGATGGGCTGGTCTTCTTGCATGCTGACTCGGCCGAGTCGGTAGAGGATCGAGGCGGCGAGTGAGGGTTCGTCGGCATCCTTGGCCAGGACGAGTGCGTTCATCAGGAAGCGCCGAGCGGATGCTTGGTCTCCGATGTCGTGGAACGACCAGGCGAGCATGCTGCTGAAGTCTCCGAGGGAGACTTTCAGATCTCGGTGCGTCCGAGGATCAGCGGTCGAGTGGATCATCTTGCGGGCGTATCCGTAGAATCCGCGGGCTGCGTCGACAGCCGCTCCGCCGCCGTAGCGTTGATCGAGCTTGCGGAACTCGGCAGTCATCGAGAAGACCTGCTCGACGTCTGAGTCGGTGATCGCAGTCGGGACGGCGGCCATGCCGGTCGGGAGCTCGGGGAGCCACTTGCGTGCCTCGTCGTTCACGGAACCGAAGGCGACGCTGGCAACGGCGCCGGCGAAGTGCTTGCGATCGGCGTTCGTCAGATCGCGGTGCTGCGTTACGTCATGATCGAGATCGCCGTACGCCAGGCCCATCAAGCCGCGGGGGATCTCGAACGCGTCAGCTATGCGTTCGAGGACGTCGTACGCCTTGACCTGGCGGCCGTTGAGGATCTCGGAGACCTCGCCCTGGGACTGGTAGGTGCGCGCCCCTATGTGCGTCTGGCTCCATCCGTGGCGTTGAAGCCAACGGAAGATGCCTGCGGCATCACGTGTCGCCAGGACTGCACGCAGTTCCGGCCGGCCCCACCAGGTGGGGTCGAGTGTCGGATGCGGTGCCGTCATCGTCACTCCTTGTCCCCAGGCGGCTCTGTGAAGTTAGCCCGGGCGCATCCGGTGCGTCTATCGGCACTGCCGATGTGTCCAGCCGATGAGCACGGCCTGTAGTGGACGGGACGGTCGGAGCGCCATGGTTCCAATACAGAGAGTTACCCATCGCTCGACCGAAGGAACCATTCATGACGATGCCACTGGCCATCGTGATCTGCCTTGCTGCTGTACTGACCATCGCGATGCTGACCGACCTCGCGCGAGAGCTCAGCGGGCGCCATGAATGAGGACGACGTCGGGATGGTGCACGCGCGCGGCTACATCCGGAAGACGTTCCTCATGAGCGAGATTGATCTGGCGAGGGCTCGCCGGATGATCGTCGACACAGCGCAACGCGAGGGCGTCGAGTTGGCCGCGATTCATGTCGAGGAGATCGAGACGTCGCCGGAGGCGTTCCATGACTTGCTCGCGGTGGTGATGCGGGACCAGCGGCGAATGATCATCGCGCCAGACGTTCAGCACTTCGAGGTCGCGGGGGAGCCGGCGTCGGTCCGGCAGCGACTGGAGTCGAACGGGATCACGATCGTGCTCGCCGACTAGGCAGATGGGAGGTCGGCGACATGGTGGGCACAGGTGCGCTCGGCTTTATCTCGATGCAGTTCGTCGGAGACGACGGGGAGCGGCTCGTCATGTGTCGGCGACTCAACGCGTGCGCCGACGAGCATGCGGTGCGGCTGCTCAAGGTGTACGTCGAGCAGTCGGGCCAGCCCGCTGCGGCGTACGAGCTTCTTGGCGAACTCGTCGAGTCCGACGGGCTGGCGCTCGTTGGACCGACGCTTCACCATCTCGCGCTGCTCGGGAACCCACTGGAGATCCGCGATCAGCTTCAGCGGGCCGGTCATGACGTTCTGATCGCCCTTAAGCCGGCGGAGCGGACGTGCCGAGGGGACGACTCCTCATTCTCCTCAAAGTCCCCTGCACCCCGCGTCCGTTCCGCCGCTCCACCGGAAGCCGGTGACCAGCCACCTCACTGATCCCTGGTCACCGGCTTCTGCCCCGAAGGCTGCGCCCATCCGGTTCCCCTACCGGGTGGGCGCAGCGCGTTGGTTCGCAGCGTTTCGCAGGAGTCCTTATGTGCCGGATCTCTGACTGGTCGTGCGTTGAGTGGCTATGGCGAAGAGGCGAGTGGTACGGCGTGGCTCCTGGGTGAGAGTGGATGCGCCGGAGCGGCCGCTGGTGCTTCATCCGCAGGCGGCTCGTGTTCTGCAGCGGATCGTCGTACGGCTGGCAAGGTCGCGGTGCTCGACGGAGGACAACCAGGATCCGGCGACGTCGAAGGCTTGGCAGGTGGGGAGGCGACTCGGTGTTGGTTCAGTAATCAGTTCAGCTTGACGTGGCAGAAGTTCGATCGGTTCGGCGTGTCGTTGTGGATTCCGAGTCTGGGCGGTCGGTTCGATCCGGAGAACACGATGCACGACATGGCGATGACGATTACTGGTGGGCTGTCGAAGGCCGAGCGGCAGCATGCGCAGAAGCGAGTTCGGGCGCGATGGCCGCGCAGGTGCTGATCGATTGACGACACCAGGCGCCTAATCCGGTCCGCTGCACAACAGATTGTCCGGCCCCTCCCAAATCCGACCCGCCGTCGAGATGCGCGTGGTCGTGCGCTGACTACACACTGTAATGGTGGCGGTGGGTGACTGAGATGGCGAAGAAGCGGCGGCCGACGAAGCTCGGTGACTTGGCACTGCTGCTGTGCCTGGGGACAGTCGCGTACTACGGGTACCCGCCGCGGCTGAACCCGGTGGCGTGGGCCTGCGGCGTACCTGCAGTGTTGCTGTTCTGGATGTTGTTCCTCATGCCGACCAAATGCGACTATCTGACCACCCGGCGCAAACCATGCGACCGGGGCGTCCGTGGCAAAGTAGGCGGCTGCCGGGATCACGCACGCTGGAAACGAGACGCGATGTTCGCCGCATTCGGCCGGCGCAACCCCGGCCAGCGATTCAGGATCGCATGGTCCGCTCAGGATGCCGCGTTGCCGCCGGCTCCTGTCCGTCAGACCAGAGACGGGGAACGCCAGTCGGCGAATGCGTCCCGCGGATCCTACAATCTCGTGATGTTGATCGCGACGGTGGTCAGTGCACTCGCGGCCTTGGCCGCTCTTCTCCCTCGATAGGCAATTCTCGCTGACCCGAGACTGGCGAGGTTCCGGTTCTTGCAATTGAGTTCAGCGGGCTATTCGAGGTGATTAGATGGCTGGTTTGAGTAGGTTGCGGCGTCGTCGGGGATCCGGTCGTGACGAGGCCGGAGTGGGATCACCGCAGATGGCATGCAACATGTCGACGGAGTACGGGTCACGGCGGTCCCGACGTCCGGGCCTGCGATCGAGCGCGTGGAACGAACCTCGGGATCGAGGTCATGGCTTCATTGGTCTGGCAGGGTGCCGCACGCCTCTGATCCGATCGGCACCTCTGCGACTGTGTGCCATTCGTACATTCGACTGTCGCGGTGGAGTTCGATCAGCGTGGCGGTCGGAACTGAGATTTGAACTGGCTCTGACGAGATGGACTCGATCGCTGAAGTGATCGCTTCGGCGGGCTGGGAGCTGGAGGAGTAGGCGAGGGTGACGTGGGGTTGGAAGCCGTCGGCCCGGTCGGGGACTGAGTCTGGCCCGAGCGCGTCTGCGATTGAGGCGCGCACGGCGGTTCGGATTCGGTCGATCTCGGTTGGTGGGAGAGCGGGGAGGACGATCGCTTCGGGGCGGATGACTGGTCGGTGGAATTCGACGGTGGCTGGGGCGAGGGCGGCCAGCCGTGCTTGAGCGGCAGCTATCAGGATGCCGACTTGGTCGGTGGTGACGTCGGCGGTGTGACCGACGCCCTGCATGGTGAGGTGGAGCCACTGATGTGGGATGAGGTCGAGGCCGGGGTGGCGGGCGAGTTCGGCTTGGTAGGTGTCGACGAGGCGGTGGAGTTCGTGTTGGCCGTCGAAGGTGATGTGCCAGGTGTAGAAGCGTGTTCCGACCTGCCAGCCTGGTCGCCACCACCAGTGGTTGCGGAGCTCGGTGGCGTGTTTGTAGGTCCACTCGGGGCTGGGCATCCTGTCCGCCTTAGATCTCGGAGCGAATGGTCGGAGCCCATGCTGACACCTTGTCCTCGCGGGCCGGGCCTCACTGCTGTTGCGAGGTGGCTCGGGGGCTGTGGGCGGTGTCACAGGCGCCGTCAACTACTTTGGTCCGCCGAGTGGGGTGGGCGAGGCGCATCCGGTGCAGCGAGCCGCGTGTCCGCGACGAAGGAGCGGGCGGGAGCGGCGGCGGTGGCGAATGAACGGTCGCCCGAGCTGCAGTCGAAGGAAGCGGCGGTAGCCGCGTGAGATGGGGGTGGGTGGGGT
>NZ_SMKA01000591.1 GCF_004348455.1 Kribbella albertanoniae | reverse complement strand
CTTCCCAGCCACCACGCTGGTCGATAGGTGCTCAAGGCCCCGCCCGCCTGCCACCTTGAGCACGCCTCAACCACTTCCCAGCCACCACGGTGGTCGATGGACGCTCAAGGCCCCGCCCGCCTGCCACCTTGAGCACGCCTCAACCATTCCCCAGCCACCACGGTGGTCGATGGACGCTCAAGGCCCCGCCCGCCTGCCACCTTGAGCACGCCTCAACCACTTCCGAGCCACCACGGTGGTCGATGGATGCTCAAGGTGCCGCCTGCCACTTTGAGCACGGACCAACCACCTCCGCGAGAAGCCCATGGTTGGTGCGTGCCCAAGGTCGAGCCGGGCCCACGGATCGACCTTTGTTCGGTGTGTGAGTTTGTACGTCGGCCTGGGCGACCGTGCGCCCGGATACGACCGTTGACGTACGGCGATGGTTGATCGCCCCTGCGGCCGGCTTACAGAGGAGGTGTGGCTGGGGTGAGTGGGGCTGGGGTGAGTG